>VAZZ01000367.1 GCA_005884715.1 Alphaproteobacteria bacterium
GGGATCAGCATCATCATCGCATGGGGGAGCGAATAGCCGCCCATGAACAGAAGCTCGAGCGCGTTGTCGAAGCAGGCCGAGTCCGACTGGCCCTCATAGGAGATCGGCCACAGCTTCTCGAGGTCGCGGCCCAAAATGTCCGACTTCATATTGGCTTGGCGGGCCGCCATCCAATTGTAGTTGCCACGAAGCGTGTTGATCTCGCCATTGTGGCAAATGAAGCGATAGGGATGGGCGAGCGGCCAGGAGGGGAAAGTGTTGGTCGAGAAACGCTGATGCACCAGCGCCAAGGCCGACATCACCCGCTCATCGGAAAGATCCTTGTAATAGAGACCGAGATCCTTGCCGAGCACCAGGCCCTTATAGACGATGGTGCGGCTCGAGACGGAGACCGGATAATAGGCCCGGCCCTTGCTCCCCAACACTTCGAGGACGCGGTTCGATATCACCTTGCGGCAGACAAAGAGCTTGCGCTGGAAATGCGCCTCATCGCGGATGGTAGGGCCGCGGCTGATGAAGATCTGACGGTGGAAGGGCTCGGTCGGCCGGACACTTTCGCCGAGCACGGTTTCATCGATCGGCACGTCGCGCCAGCCCAGAACTTTCAGGCCTTCCTCGCGCGCCGTCTCCCACCAGATGCGCTCGATGTCCTGGCGATAGACAGGTTCGCGCGGCAGGAACAGCTGTCCGACCGCATAATCCTGCGGTCCGGGCAGGGTGAAGCCGATGCGCTTGGCCTCATCGACAAAGAAGTCATGCGGGATCTGCAAAAGTATGCCGGCGCCGTCGCCCGCCTTGGGATCGGCGCCCACGGCGCCGCGGTGCTCGAGATTGCGCAGTATGCTGAGGCCATCGGAGATGATCTTGTGGCTCTTGAGATTGTGGATATTGGCGATGAGGCCGATGCCGCAGGCATCGTGTTCGTGACGTGGATCATAAAGGCCATGCGCTTCAGGCACGCCTTCTGGGAGAAGATGGGTCGCGTGTCTCATGGCCTCAAGCCTCTCATGGTTCCTAGTCACTTTTATAAACCGGGCGGGCGACCCGGTCAGTCGGCTTTGTCGTCTGGTGCTGGAGTTTCGAGCTGTCGAGTTCATCGCGGGTTCCCCGCGTCTGGTCTGGATCGAAGCTTCCGGCACCCTTGAAGGGTCGTCCCGGAGCTTCAATCCTCTTTCGTTTTTGTCGTGTTAGCTCGGGATACAGACAGGCAATCGACCGCTTTGCGAGCCGTCGTGTTCAGAGCCATGCTGGCGTTCGTCCGGATCATCCCGGCATTTCCTGAACTTATTGCACTGCGAAAGGACAGCATAGCTGTCCTTTTTCTATATGTCAGACAACGAGGATAGGCGCAAGTAAAGATTGGCGCTCACGATAACTTCGAAACAAAATTGCGCATACCAGCCCAGTACTGAGGTCCAAGGGGGTTGGCACGGCCATAGCGCTTCGGTAGGCATCACTCCCTCACCCGAAGGACTTTCCCATGAATTTCGCGTCCGACAATGTCTATGGCATTCATCCCAGGATCCTTGCCGCGATCGAGGCGGCCAACAAGGGCACATCCGCCTCTTATGGCTATGATGATTATTCGAAGCGGGCCGAGGAGAAACTGTCGCAACTCTTCGAGAAGGAGGTCCGCGCGTTCCTGGTGACCAGCGGGACGGCGGCGAATGGCCTAGCCCTTTCGGCGCTGGCACCTTCCTATGGCGCCGTCCTCACCCATGCCGAAGCGCATGCCGCCGTCGATGAATGCAATAGCCCGGAAATGTTCACTGGCGGCGCCAAGATCATCGGCCTCCATGGTGTCGAAGGGAAGATCACGCCGGCGGTCGTCGAGAAGACGCTGAAAGGCTTCATTCGCAGCGAGCATGATCCAAAGCCCGCGGCCCTTTCGATCACCAATTCGACCGAGCTCGGCCGTGTCTATACGCCTTCGGAGATCAAGGCGCTCTCTGCCGTCGCCAAATCCCGCAAGATGAAGTTCCACACGGATGGGGCGCGCTTCGCCAATGCGGTGGCGAGCCTTGGCGTCAAACCGGCGGAGATCACCTGGAAGGCCGGCATCGATGTGATGTCATTCGGCGGCACCAAGAATGGCGGCATGCTGCTCGAGGCGGTCATCTTCTTTGACACGGCGCTCGCCGAAGATTTCCTCTATCGGCGCATGCGCGGCGGCCAGCTTGTGTCCAAGAGCCGTTATCTCGGCGCCCAGATGCTGGCCTATCTGGAGGGCGATCTGTGGCTCGAGAATGCGCGCCAGGCCAATGGCCTGGCGAAGCGTCTGGTCGAGGGGCTGAAGGCATCCAACCGGATAAGGATGCCGCTGCCGAGTGACGCCAATGAGATCTTCGCCGTGATGCCCAAAAAGCTGCATGACAAATTGCAGGCGGCGGGTGTCCATTATCACGACTGGATGCCGGACACGCTGGGACCCAAGGGTATTGCCGAGAACGAGATCTTCGTGCGTTTCGTCCTCTCCTATGCGACGCCGCCCGAAGAGGTCGAGCGCTTCATCGGCTTGGTGAAGGATCTCGTCTCAGCCTGAGTGAGCTGTCATCTCATCCATGATCCAGTCGCGAAAGGCGAGACCCGCGGGATCTTCGACCAGACAAGGTGATAGGAATAGCGCGCCGGGACTTCGGTTTCGAACGATCGCACCAGCCGGCATTCGCGGCACACCGCTTCTCGTCCAGATCTGTTCGTCTATTTCGCCCTGCCAGCGCTGTTGCCGGGCCTCAAGCTCTCCGATTTCTGGTCGGCTGTGCTGGTAATCTCGCTCAATGTCGGTGCCTATAATTCCGAGGTCATCCGCTCATCGGCAATCGCATCCAGGCCAAAAGCTTCCGGCCCGTGCCGGTCTTCATCGCGGTCGCCGGTATTTATCTCACATTGACAAGCTTGCTCACCGCCTTCAGTCATGCGCTCGAACGACGCTTGGCACGGAGCACGATCAGGTGAGCATGACCATTCTCGAGACACCCATTGCCGTCATCGATGCGCAGCCTTTTCAACGCAATCTCGAACGTATGGCGCAATTTGCCGAACGAAGTGGCATCAGGCTCAGACCGCATGCCAAGAGCCACAAATGCTCCGAGATCGCGCGGCGTCAGCTGGCGCTCGGTGCCGTCGGCGTGTGTTGCCAGGCGATCGGTGAGGCTGTGGCAATGGTGAAGGGCGGTGTTGAGGATGTGCTCATCACCAACATGGTCGTAACGCCGGGCAAGCTCGCGCAGATCGCCGAACTCGCGCGCCAGGCCAGCATCGGCCTCTGCTTCGATGACGAAGAGCAAGTGAGACGGGCAGGGGAGGTCTTTGCCGCCAGGGGCGCCCAGGTCGATGCCTATATCGAGATTGAGGCCGGCGGCGAGCGCTGTGGCGTCGAAAGCCCGGAAGAAGCGGTGACGCTGGCCAGGACAATCGCGCAGCATCCCTTACTGCGATTCATGGGGCTGCAGGTCTATCACGGCAAGGCGCAGCATATGCGCAGCATAGCGGAGCGGCGCGACGCGGCCCGCGATGCAGGTGGGAAGGCGCTGGCGGTCAAAGTGGCGCTTGCTGGCGCGGGGTTCTCTTGTGAGCGGATCACGGGCGCCGGCACTGGCTCTTTCGCGGCCGACGCCCTCGTCGGCGTGCTTAATGAGTGGCAATGCGGTTCCTATGCTTTCATGGATCGCGACTATGGCGAAAACGATGCGGACGATCCGCAATTCGAGCATAGCCTGTTCATCGCGGCGACGGTCATCAGCCTGAGAGACAGTTTTGTCGTGATCGATGCCGGCCTCAAGGCGCTCGCTTTCGATTCAGGCCTGCCGCTTGTGGCCGGACGCCCTGACCTCTCCTATTTCGGACCGAATGACGAGCATGGTCGCATCGATGTGAGCAAGGCCAGGACACCGCTCAAGATCGGCGATCAAGTGCATCTGATTCCCGGCCATTGCGACCCGACCTTGGCGTTGCATGATGAGATCGCGTTCATGCGGCAGGGCCAGATCGAGGCGATGTGGAAGGTCGATGGCCGAGGTCCACGCTGAAACAAATAGGCAGGAGTGAGTATCATGGATGGAAAGCAAGTGATCCTGCGCCGCTGGGTCGGACGCATCAGGACGGCGGACGAGGCGGATTATGTCGCTTATGTGAAACGCACGGGTGGCGTCGATTATGCGGAGACCTCTGGCAATCTTGGTTTCCAGATCGTCATGCGGGCACTTGCCGACGGGGTGAGCGAGGTCACGACGCTGAGCTGGTGGGACTCGATGGAGGCCATCAAGGGTTTCGCCGGAGAACAGCCCGAGCTTGCCCGCTATTATCCCGATGACGACCGGTTCCTGCTCGATCGTCCTCCCAATGTCGATCACTACCGGGCACTTGCCGGACAGGTGAACTCGACCATCTAAACGAGAACAAGCCCTCTCTTGTCCATCTGCGACATGACTTGGTCTGGAGGTGATCGACTTGACATCGCGCGCATAAGCGGGAAGGTTGGGAAATATCAGAATTGGACAATGCGCTCAGAGCAAAACGCTGCGGAGCGCATTGCTTTTGGCGCCGTCTGCACAGGCAACATTGGCGATGGCGGCGCATGCCGTTCGATTTCCCTATGAATTCGCTGTTCCGGCTTATTCAGGGAGTTCTTGAAAGGCTAGCTGATTGATATTGCTGTGACCAGCAACGTATTTCGTGAAAATTCCCTGTAGTTCGCTGTTAATCGCTGTAAATTCCCTGTTTCCCCCTGGTCGCCCACACTAGCCCGTCGATCTCGACGTTGTAGCCGCGGCCGAGAAGGAAAGAGGCGACATTGACGATCCGCACGCGCTCGACGTGATCGCCATTCCTTTCGTAAGGCGCCTCGACGATACCCGCCGGCGTGTCGAGCCGCAACATTCCTTCCATCTTCGGCGTGACCAGGTCTTGTTCGATGATTGCGGTGACGCACATCGGCAGGCAGCCCGAAGTCTCGATCAACAGGATCGCGACATCGCAATCCTCGCGCGTCGGCGGGTAGAGGATCGAGCCCGAAATCATGTCGTGGCCCCTCGGTTCAAACATCAAGCCGGTGCGGATCCAGTCATGGCTCTCAAGAAAATGCTGCCTCCTGGCGAACGTGGTAGAACTCTTGAGTATCGGCAAGTTTCCACCCGTGGCGATCGTCACCGGATTGCCCATGTGCGGTGTTGATGTAGAAAAAGGTAGATGCGACAATGACTTAGCTTTTTTATGTCTATGAACTGTACCGGATTATTGTACATTGTATAAAATATAAAAACCAACCCCAAAAAATTATTTTGCAGTATTATCGCGACGAGCAGGCCGACCAATATTGGACAAGATAGCGTTCGCTTTATCTTTCTTGTCACCGCAGCCATGCGCGAACGGACGTGTCGCGCCGTATTGACGGCTGAGGGTATGGTGGATGACAATCATCCTTCGCAAAGGGTCTCGCCTTCTTGCCCTTTGGTAGATTTCCAGCGTGAACCGCACGCAAATAACCCAGGTGGATAGGACTTATGCGATACGAAGCACCCAGCTCGACCAAGGCCGCGGTTACTCTCCTGACGAAAGAAAAAGGAAAGGCCGCAATTCTGGCGGGAGGAACCGATCTTCTCGTCCGCATGAAAGGGGGCTTCACCGAGCCTGACCTGATCGTCGACATCAAGCGTATTGCTCAGATGCGCGAAATCAAGAAGACCGCATCCGGCTTCCAGATCGGTGCTGCAGTTTCGGGCGTCGAGCTCGGTGACAGCGTAGTCAAGAAGGCATGGCCGGGTGTGGTCGAAGCGGCGAATCTGATCGGCTCGAAGCAGATCCAGGGGCGCTGCACGATGGTCGGCAATATGTGCAATGCCTCACCGGCCGCCGACAGCGTGCCGGCGTTGATTGCCGCGGGCGCCCAGGCGGTGATCGTCGGTCCGAAGAAGAAGCGCACCGTTCCGGTGGAGAAGATCGCGGTGGGTCCTGGCCGCACCAGCCTCGCCAAGGGCGAGGTCGTCGAATCACTGCTCCTGCCGAAGCGTCCGGCACGCTCGGGCGATGCCTATCTGCGCTTCATCCCGCGCACCGAAATGGATATCGCGGTGGTGAGTGCCGGTGTCAATCTCGTCCTCGATACGAAGGGCGTCATCAAGGAAGCGCGCATCGCGCTAGGTGCGGTGGCGCCCACCGTGCTTCTGGTGCAGCCGGCCGCCAAGGCCATCATCGGCACCAAGCTTGACGATGAGGCGCTAGAGAAACTCGCTGCCGCCTGCTCGGCCGCGTGCACACCGATTGATGACAAGCGCGGAACCATAGAATTCAGAACCAAGGTCGCAGGCGTGCTGGCAAAGCGGGCTGCAAAAATCGCGTATCAGCGCGCAGGAGGCAAATAATGGCTGGCATACATGTTTCAACCACGGTCAA
>VAZZ01000364.1 GCA_005884715.1 Alphaproteobacteria bacterium
AGACCCGCCAGGGCTGCAACTCTGAGCGCATTGCCGTTATTCGAGCATAGACGATAGCGGATCGATACCGTCTCCGTCATGCCTCCGCGCAGCTCCCATTCGACCTGAGCCGCGGGCTTGCCATAATGCAGCGCCCAATGCGACTTGAGATCATCTGGTCCACGCGGCCGGCCATGCCGCTCGATATAAGCGGGCGAGGCGAATAGACCCATTTCGATCTGCGCCAGCTTGCGGGCGGCAAGGCTTGAATCTTCGAGTTCGCCGATCCTCAGAGTGACATCGAAGCCCTCATCATAAGGATCGACGAAGCGGTCATTGAGAATGAGCGCCACCTGAAGCTCCGGGTAACGGTTCATGAACTCGGCCACCGCCGGTGCCGCATGGCTGATGCCGAACGACATGGGTGCATTGATCCTGAGAATCCCCCGGGGTTCATTGTGCAATGCAGCAACAGCCCGGTCGGCTTCCTCGAGATCAGCCAGAAGAGCACGGCTGCGCTCCAGATAGGCGTAGCCGCTGTCAGTCAGCCGGACAGTGCGGGTCGATCGCTTGAGAAGCTGGGCACCGAGCACCTCTTCGAGAGCGGCGATCTGCCGGCTCGCCGCGGATTTGGAGACGCCAAGTTCCTGCGCCGCAGCGGAGAAGCCGCCTTCCTCAGCAACCGACACGAAAGCCCTTATAGCAGCAAGCTTGTCCATTATTGTTGCAATTATAGAGACAATATATTGCAGAATAAAGCGATTGTCTTGATATCCGCGACGAATATCTATTGTTTTCATCGAACAAGGAGAAAAAGATGATCATTCATCGCAAGGCGTCCGAACGCGGCCATGCCGATTTTGGCTGGCTCGACAGCCATCACAGCTTTTCGTTTGGCCAATATTACGATCCGAGCCATATGGGCTTCGGCGCGCTCAGGGTCATCAATGATGACCGGGTGGCAGGGGGCGGCGGTTTCGATACCCACAGCCATAAGGACATGGAGATCCTTTCTTATGTCCTCGAGGGCGGGTTGGCGCACCGCGATTCCCTTGGCAGCGGTTCGGTGATCCGCCCGGGCGACGTCCAGCTTATGTCGGCGGGAACCGGTGTTCGCCATTCCGAGTTCAATGCCTCGCAGGACGATCCGGTTCATTTCCTTCAGATCTGGATCATCCCGGAGAAGCAGGGCTTGCAGCCCTCCTATGCGGAGCAGCATTTCCCCGAAGCCGAGCGGCGCAACCGGCTGCGCCTCATCGCCTCATCCGATGCTCGTGACGGCTCGCTCAAAATCCGTCAGGATGCCGCCATTCACGCGAGCGTTCTGGAAGCGGGAGCAAGCCTGTCTCACAGTCTGAAACCGGGCCGGCGCTACTGGCTGCAGGTAGCCGCGGGTACGCTTGATGTCAATGGCCATGCCCTAGTGGAAGGTGATGGGCTGGCGCTCGCAAAGGAAGAGACCCTCGCCATAACCGCCAGGACCAAATCGGAATTCCTGCTCTTCGATCTTCAATAGGAGAAAATCATGAAAATTCTGGCCATCACCGGGGCGCTCCGCAAGGAGTCCTATAATACCCAGCTTCTGAGGGCGGTGAAGGAGATGGCGCCCGAAGACATGGAGATCGAGATCGTCACCTTGCATGGCATTCCCCTTTATGACGCCGATGAAGAGGACAAGCATGGCGTGCCTCAGAGCGTCAAAGCCCTGCAGGACAAGGTCAGGCAGGCCGACGGCATCATCATCGCGACACCGGAGTATAATTTTTCGGTGCCTGGCGTCCTGAAGAACGGCACCGACTGGCTTTCTCGTTCAGGCAATCCGTTTAAATGGAAGCGGGTCGGCGTGATGGGCGCCTCGCAGGGGCCGGTCGGCACCGCCCGGTCGCAATATCATCTGCGCCAGAATCTGAATGGCCTCGAGGCGATCACCATGCCGAAGCCGGAAATCTTCGTCGCCTCGGCCGATACGAAATTCGCCAATGGCAAATTGATGGATGAGGCGACGAGGAAGGTGATCGCAACCTGGCTTAATGCCTTCAAGAACTGGGTGGCGAAGAAACCGTGATTTTCCCCTCTCCGCTTCAGGACACTAAGGCCACACGTCAGCTTGAGGATGTAATGATAGGCGTTTCATTTTAAAGACACAATGCTTTAGTGAAGATGACCAGATCAGGCCGCGAGGCTTGTGGCGCCGGTTCTGATCGCAGCGATATTCCGGGCATAGGCTTTCGCATCGCCCTTGAACACGGCGGAGCCGGTGACCAGCGCATTGGCGCCGGCCTTGACCACCAGCGGCGCCGTCTCCGCGGTGATGCCGCCGTCGACTTCGATATCGATATTGCGTCCCGAAACGAGATCGCGCGTTTCGCGGATCTTGTCGATCATCGCGGCAATGAAGCTCTGGCCGCCAAAGCCTGGATTGACCGTCATGATGAGGATGAGGTCGAGCCGGTCCAATACATGCCTGATGTGATCGATGGGCGTTCCGGGATTGAGCGCGACGCCGGCCTTCTTGCCGAGCGCCTTCACGGTCTGCAGCGAGCGGTCGAGATGGGGACCCGCCTCGGCATGAACCGTGATGGTGTCGGCGCCGGCCTTGGCGAAAGCTTCGAGATAGCAGTCGACTGGCGCGATCATCAGATGGACGTCAAAGGGTTTCCTCGTCACTGGCCGGATCGAGGCCATCACCACCGGGCCGAAGCTGATATTGGGCACGAAATGCCCATCCATCACGTCGATATGTATCCAGTCGGCGCCCGCTTGATCGACGGCGCGCACCTCATCGCCGAGCCTGGCGAAATCGGCGGAGAGGATCGAGGGCGCGATACGAAGCGGGCGGACCATGTCAGATATGCTTGCCGAATGCCACAGCGGTGTCGGCCATGCGGTTGGAGAAGCCCCATTCATTGTCATACCAGGCAAGGACGCGCACCAGCGTGCCGTCCATCACCTTGGTCTGGTCCATATGGAAGGTTGCCGAATTGGAATTGTGGTTGAAGTCGATCGACACATTGGGGTCATTGGTATAGCCGAGAATGCCCTTGAGCTGCTGCTCGGCTGCCCGCTTGACGGCGCCGTTGATCTCCTCTGTACTGGTCGCTTTCTTGGCGACGAACTTGAAATCGATCACCGACACATTGGGGGTCGGCACCCGGATCGAGACGCCGTCGAGCTTGCCCTTTAGCTCAGGCAGCACCAGGCCCACGGCCTTGGCGGCACCGGTCGAGGTCGGGATCATCGACATTGCCGCGGCGCGGGCGCGATAGAGATCCTTGTGCATCGTATCGAGCGTCGGCTGATCGCCCGTATAGGCATGGATCGTCGTCATGAAGCCCTTGTCGATGCCGACCGCGTCATGGAGCACCTTGGCGACGGGCGCCAGGCAATTGGTCGTGCAGGACGCATTGGAGACGACGATATGGTCCTTGCTGAGCTTGTCGTGGTTGACGCCATAGACGACGGTCAGGTCGGCATTGTCGGCGGGAGCCGACACGAGCACGCGCTTGGCGCCGGCGGTGAGATGGGCGGAAGCCTTCTCCTTCGAAGTGAAGAGACCGGTGCATTCGAGCGCGATGTCGATGCCATGCTCTTTCCACGGCAGTTGCGCCGGATCCTTGATGGCAGTGACCGTGAATTTCTCCCTGCCGACAGAAATCATATCGCCGGAGACGGCCACTTCATGCGGGAAGCGGCCATGGATGCTGTCATAGCGCAGGAGATGGGCGTTGGTTTCGACCGGGCCCAGATCATTGACGGCCACCACGTGGATGTCCTTGCGTCCCGATTCGAAAATGGCCCGCACGATATTGCGGCCGATCCGGCCAAATCCGTTGATCGCAACGCGCACTGCCATGGCTCTCACTCCTGTCTTGGAAAGGTCTTTGGTTGCAGGGCCGCTTTATAGACGAGTTGAAAGCCGGGGGAAGGAAAAATGCCCAGGACGGGGGTTTACGGCAGGGAGGCATGCAAATATTTCATAGTTGTGCTTACATTAGCCGGAGATATAATAAGCTTGCTTAATATATATCGAAGGTCTAATTTCTGGCCATGAAACCCGAACACACATCGATCGGCCTCCTGCTGATCGACACGGCGCGCCTGCTGCGCAAGCGCTTCGAACAGAACGTCCGCGGCACCGGCCTGACCCGGGCGCAATGGCAAGTCCTCAAGGAGATCTATGTCCAGGAAGGACTGAACCAGGGGGCGCTCGCCGAGCTTCTCGAGGTCGAGCCCATCACTGTCGGCCGTCTGGTCGACCGTCTCGAACAGGCCGGTCTTATCGAACGGCGGCCGCACCCGACCGACCGGCGCGCCTGGTCGCTTTATCTGTTGCCGGCCGCTCATCCGCTTCTCGAGACCCTCAAGGTCATCGGCGGCGAGACGCGTGCCGAGCTTCTCCAGGAGATGAGCGACACGGAAATCGATGAGGCGATGCGCCTCCTCGCCAAGATGAAAGGCAATCTCATCGCCGTCATGAGTGATGCAGGCGAAGAGCGGAGCGTAGGAAATGGCCGTCGCTGAAGCAAAACAGGAAACTCGCAATGTCGTCGAACTGCCGGTGATGCCGAAGCGGCGCGAGCGCCGCAGACTCATTCGCCTGGGGCTTCTCACCTTGGGTCCGTTGGTGGCGCTGGGCGTCGCCGCCGAGATGTATCTTTCCGGCGGGCGCTATGTCGAAACCGACAATGCCTATGTGCGTGCACCGATCATGAATGTCGCGACCGATGTGGCAGGCACGGTCGCCGATGTCGCCGTTCATGAGAACCAGCATGTCGATAAGGGCGAATTGCTGTTCACCCTCGATGCGGAGCCGTTCCGCATATCCCTTGCCGGTGCCAAGGCGCAGCTCGGCATGGTGCGCAATGATCTCATCGCCCTCCAGGCGACTTATCGCCAGAATCTTTCGGCGATCGACCAGGCCAAGTCGTCGCTCGACTATGCTCAGGCGACCTATGACCGCCAGCTCAATCTGCAGAAGCGCGGTGTTGCGGCCCAGGCCTCGCTCGATGAAGCGCGCCGCGATCTTGCGACAGCGCAGGAACAGCTGCGTGGCGCTCAGCGTGCCGCTGATGCCACTCTTTCGCAGCTTGGCGGCAATGCCGAAGGTTCGATCGAGGGCCACCCGCGCATGCTCGAGGCGCAGGCCGTCGTCGACAGGGCCCAGCGCGATCTCACCCGCGCCACCATCCTGGCGCCCTGGTCGGGCACGGTCGCCAATGTCGAGAATCTGCGTATCGGCGCCTATGTGATCGCCGGCCAGCCGGCCATGAGTCTGGTCGCGAGCGATGATCTCTGGGTCGAGGCCAATCCGAAGGAAACCGATCTCGGCCATCTCAAAGTGGGTGATACCGCCGAGGTGAGCGTCGATGCCTATCCAGGCATCGCCTGGAAGGCGAAAGTCACAGGGCTCAGCCCGGCAACAGGAGCCGAATTCTCGGTGCTGCCGCCGCAGAATGCATCGGGCAACTGGGTCAAGGTCGTGCAGCGTGTACCGGTGAAGCTGGCGCTCGAAAAGAAGCCGAACGCACCCATGCTCACTTCCGGCATGAGCGTCGATGTCTCGATCGACACCGGTCACAGCAGGAGCCTGTGGACGTTGCTCGGCTCGAGCGCAAAGGCGGCTGAATAGGCGAGCGCCATGGACGAGACGGTATCTCATCGCGGCCTCATCACGGTCTGCGTGATGCTGGCCACCATCATGCAAGCGCTCGACACGACCATCGCCAATGTCGCCCTGCCTTACATGATGGGCTCGCTCTCGGCCACGCTCGACCAGATCAATTGGGTTCTGACGTCCTATATTGTCGCTGCCGCTATCGCGATCCCCCTTACCGGCTTCATGGTGATGCGCTTCGGGCGCAAGCCTGTCTTCGTCGTGGCTGTGAGCGGCTTCACGCTCGCTTCGGTTCTCTGCGGGCTCGCCGCCTCGCTCGATCAGATGGTGCTGTTTCGCTTGCTGCAGGGGCTGTTCGGCGCGCCACTTGTGCCCTTGTCGCAGTCGGTTCTGCTCGATTCATATCCGCGCGAAAGACATGGCTCGGCCATGGCCATCTGGGGCGTCGGCGTCATGGTGGGACCAATCCTCGGTCCGACGCTCGGCGGCTGGCTCACTGAAAATTACGACTGGCGCTGGGTGTTCTTCATAAACGTTCCCATTGGCATCCTCACCGTTGCCGGGCTGATGAAGTATCTGACCGACACGCCGCGCAACATCAAAGCCAGCTTCGATTGGACCGGCTTTATTTTCCTGGCGCTGGCCATTGGCGGGCTTCAGATGATGCTCGATCGCGGCGAGAATCTGGATTGGTTCTCCTCGACCGAGATCATGATCGAGGCCGGCCTCGCCGCTCTCGCCTTCTACATGTTCATCGTCCATATGATGACGTCGGACAATCCGTTCATCGATCC
>VAZZ01000368.1 GCA_005884715.1 Alphaproteobacteria bacterium
CGGCCGGCCGGTTTCGCGCGACAAGCTTGCAGGTCTCCTTTGGGCCGATCGGGCGGAAGAGCAGGCGCGCGGCAGCCTCCGACAGTCCCTCGCCGCGCTGCGTGGAGCATTCGGCGAGGATGCGGACAATGTGCTTGTCGCCGGCCGCGACAGCGTCAACGTCAAGCCATCCGGATTACGCACCGATGTGGAGGACTTCGAACAGGCCGCGGCGGCTATCTCGACTCTTGGCCGCGCAGCAAGGCTCTATCCCGGGCCGCTGCTCGATGGCTGCGAGGCTCCCAGCCCCGAATATGGCCAATGGCTGCTGCCCGAACGGCCAAAGTCGAGACCAGCCAGCAGGATTTGGGTTCGGCAATTCTTCTTTCCCGCCAGCTTCTCGGGCGTGATCGGCTGCGCGAACCGGTCTACCGCGCGTTGATGCAGATGCTGGCCAGAGACAACAAGCGCACTGACGCGCTCAAGCTGTACGGCCAATGTGAAGCGGCACTCGCAGAAGACCTTGGTGTCAAGGCGGCGCGCGAAACGGAACAAGTCTATCGCGACATCCTCAGCGGTGGAGAGGCGGTTGCTGGAGCTGCGGACAAGATAGCGCCGCCGGCGGCCGATGAGCGGCCGTCCATAGCGGTCATGCCCTTTCAGAACATAAGCCGCGAGTCCGATCTCGACGTGCTTTGTGAAGGCCTGGCGGAGGATATCACCTCCGGTCTTGGCCGGTTCAGGCTATTCTCCGTCATCGACCGTTTTTCATCCGTTGAGGTCGCGAAATGCACTTCCGACGCATTGGAGATCGGCAAGCGTCTCGGGGTCGATCTCGTGGTGCAGGGCAGTCTGCAAAGGCTGCAAGACAGTCTGCGCATGACGGTAAAGCTCGTCGACACATCGACCCGGGCACAGAAATGGAGCGGTCAATTCAGTCTCAAGGCGGTCGACATCCTGTCTGCGCCCGACAAGATCATGGCCGCCGTTCTGCCGAGCATCAATTCGCAGGTCGAGAGCACGCTATTGGAGCGAAGCCGCCGCAAGCCGACTCTTGCGGCCTACGAGCATCTCCTCGTCGGCATCAAGCATCTCAGGGGCTATGAGCCGGACGACAACCGACTGGCGATCGAGCATTTCGAAAAGGCGCTCGCCTCGGATCCGGGTTTCGCGCTCGCTATGGCCTATCGCGGCTTCGCCGACATCGTCTATCACGGTTACGACGCAACACCTCCTGACATCCTGGACGCTGCTCTCGCTCTTATTCGCCGGGCATCTGTTCTCGATCCCGACGAGCCGCGCATCTGGTGGCTAATGGGAATCGCCTTGACCTATAGCGGCGATCTCGCTGCTGAAGAGCAGTGCTATCGCAAATCGGTGGATCTTAATCCGAGCGATGCAAATGCCCTGGCTTCCCTTGCATTGGTGTCGGTGGCGCGGGGCAAACACGAACTCGGACTGTCCATGTTCAAGGAGGCATTCCGGCTGAATCCCTATCATCCCGAATGGTACTGGATCGACTTCGGGAGCATGCTCTATGCGTGTGAAAGATATGAAGAAGCGATCGAAGCCTTCAGCCACCGGCGTGATCCGCATGTATGGGTCCTTTGTCGCATCGCCGCCTGCTATGCACAATTGGATCGGATGGCGGAAGCGAAAGCCATCGTGGGCAAGATCATGAAGATGCGCCCGGGCTTCCGTTTGTCTGAGCAAAGATCAGGCAGTTGGTGCGCGGAAGATACAGCCCGCTTCCGGGCCGCAATGATCAAGGCAGGCTTGCCGGAATAAGGTCAGAACTGCCCGCTCTCGATCAGCGATTTGACCAGCACCGCTTCCATTTCATGCGCCGCCGTCAATCTTCGCCAGCGATCGTCGTCCATCGCTTCCGAACGCCAGGCGATGAAGGTCAGCACGGATTGTTCATCACCGAGGCCGACATGGCCGCCCGGCACCACCCGCAATTGGATGCGCGGCACCAGCTTCTTTGGATCGGCGCCCAGATGATAGTCGATGATGAGGCGTGCTTCGTCCTTGTCGATGCGCACAAAGATTCTGCTGCCGTCGAACAGACTGGTGCCGAGAACCAGGCCGTCGGCGGCGATTTCGGTCTTCCAGGTGCCGAATGACCAGCGATGCAGATTTGCTGCATCCGCCATGCGCTCGAAGACGTTTTCGGCCGCACTGTTCACCGTGATCGAGGCGATATGCGACTGTCCCGCTCTCACGAAGCGAAGCCGTAATCATGTTCGGCCGCCGCCTTGCTGACGAGTTCGGCTGCGATATCCGTCTTGATGGCCTCGCTGCTGCGCGATTGCGCCGGACCGAAGCCGCCGCCGCCCGGCAATTCGAGGATGAGGCTGTCGCCCGCCGGCACGACGTGATTGCCCTTGTCCTTGAGCTGAGGCCCGCTGCCCAGATGCGCCTTGCCTTTGCGCCCCGGGCTGCCGCCTTCGCGCCCTTGTGCCGGATTGCGGATGCGGTCGAAGGTTGCGGCCGCGATGACGAAGGGCGCCTTCTCGCGGTTGGCGATCTCGATGATCTGGCCGAGCCCGCCGCGGAATTCGCCCGCACCACCCGAATCGGGAAGATACTGCTTGCGCTTGAAATAGAGCGGGCATTGCGCCTCGGTGATCTCGACCGGAATGGCGCCGATGCCGGAGGGAAACGCGGTGGTCGAAAGCCCGTCCTTGCCGGGCCTGCCGCCAATGCCGCCCAATCCCACATTCGTCACCTGGAAACGCCGCGCCCCTTCGGTCTCCTTGGCCGATACTTTTTCGTGCGCGCTCGACAGCGCCAGGATCCAGATGCTGCCGGCACTTTCCGCCTGCACCTTTCCCGGCAGCGCCTGCGCCAGGCAGCCGAAGACCGCATCCGCCAGCATCTGGCCGATGACATGGCGCGCCGTGACGGGGCTCGGCCGGATGGGATCGACGCAAGTACCGGGCTCGGTGATGAGATCGAAGCAGGAGAGCGAGCCGATATTGTTCGGCACATGAGGTGCGATCACCGCCTTGAGGCCGAAGACCGAATAGGCATGCGTATAGGTGCGCGGGCTGTTGATGCCATAGATCGAGGCGGGCGATGATCCCGAATAGTCGATGGTGATCTTGCCAGCCTTGATGGTGAGTTTCGGCGTGAGCACGATGCCCGATTCATAGCCATCGAGCGGCATCGCATAGGTCCATTCGCCTTCCGGCAGCGCGCTGATCGCCTCGCGGGTCGCCCTCTCAGATTGCGTCAGGATGTGTTCGGCGAGCCGGTCGATATCCTTGAGGCCGAATTCACTCATCATGTCGATGAGGCGCCGCGCCCCGGTATCATTGGCGCTGACCAGCGACAGGAGATCGCCCCTGACCTCGATGGGATTGCGCGAATTGGCGAGGATGATCGATAGCAGTTCCTCATTGATCACGCCCGCTTTGCGCAGTTTCAAATGCGGGATGAGCGTTCCCTCCTCGAAGGAAGAGTTGGCCCTTGCCGACATCCCGACACCGCCCACATCGATGACATGGCAGGTCGAGGCGAAGATCGCCACCGGCTTCTTGCGTAAGAAAACCGGCGTCATCATCACATAATCGAAGAGATGGCCGGTGCCGAGCCAGGGATCATTGGTGATGAACACATCGCCCGGTCTCATTTCCTTGACCGGATACCAGTTGAAGAAATGCTCGACTGCCGTCGCCATGGTGTTGACATGGCCCGGCGTTCCCGTCATCGCCTGCGCCAGCATGCGGCCCTTGATGTCATAGACGCCGGCTGAGAGGTCGCCCGCTTCGCGCGTGATCGTGCCGAAGGCGGTGCGCAGCAGTGATTGCGCCTGCTCCTCGACGACCGCGATGAGACGGTTCCACATCACTTGCGTGCGGATGGCGGCGAGCGCTTGCTTGGACATCAGCGTCCTCCCTTTGCGAACTCGATCACGATGTAACCCAGACTATCGAGCCGGGCGCGGAAATTGGACCCGATAAGGGTCGAGGTCTCATTTTCCGCGATGATGGCGGGGCCTTTGATCCGCGCACCTGCGGGCATGTCGAAGCGCCAATAGACCGGCATCGAGACGAGCTTGCCGAGACCGGGATCATAGACCTGGCGCTGCTTGCGGGGCTTGGGCGCCCTGGCTGCCTTGGGCTTGCTTGCCCGCTTCACCTGGGGCGGCGTAGAGGACACCGTCACTGACCAGGTCACCGCTTCGATCTCCATCTTGGGGATGATGAGACCATAGAGCACCCTGTAGAGCTTCTCGAAAGCCTGGCGCAGTCTCGGCCCATCGGATGATTTGAGCGGCCCCTCGGGCAGAGGTACACGGATCTCATGGCCTTGCCCGACATAGCGGAAATCGGCGATGCGGGTGACCCTGAGCTTCTCACGTCCGACCGCCGGTTCGACCACGGCGCGGGCATCGCGCTCCATGGCTTTGAGGAGGCTGTTGGCTCTCGCCGCGTCGAAATCTTCGAGATCGAGGGCAGCACTGCGGGTGATTTCATAGGCGATCGGCGCCTGCAGGAAACCGATCGCCGATCCGACACCCGCCCCGCTCGGCACGATGATCCGCTCAACGCCGAGCTTTTCGGCGAGATGGCAGGCATGCAACGGCGCCGCACCGCCAAAGGCGATCATCGTGCATTGGCCGATATCCTTGCCGCGCTCGATGGCATGGACGCGCGCCGCATTGGCCATGTTCTCTTCGACGATCTCGGTGACGCCGGCCGCCGGCCAGATACCATCGATCTTGAGCGGATCGCCGATCGCCGACTGCAGTGCTTTTCTGGCGCCCGCTTCATCGAGCGCGATCTTCCCGCCGGCAAAGAAGGCCGGATCAATCTTGCCGAGGGCGACATTGGCATCGGTGACCGCGGGCTCGCTGCCGCCCCGGCCATAACAGACGGGTCCTGGCGTCGAGCCGGCGCTGTCGGGTCCGACCGTGATCCGCCCCAGTCTGTCGACCCGCGCGATCGAACCGCCGCCCGCTCCGATCTCCACCATCTCGATGACCGGGATACGCACGGGATAGCCCGATCCCTTCATGTCGCGATAGGCGCGCGCGATCTCGAATTTGCGCGCCCGTTCCGGTTCGCCACCGCTCAGGAGGCAGATCTTGGCGGTGGTGCCGCCCATGTCGAAGGACAGCACCTCATCGAGCCCGCATTGGCGCGCTATGGTGCTGGCGAGGATGGCGCCGCCCGCTGGTCCCGATTCGACGAGGCGGATCGGGAAGCGCGCCGCCGTTTCGAGTGTCGTGAGCCCGCCGCCCGACATCATCAGGAAGAGCGGTGCCCTGAGACCGCGACCTGACAGCTCATCGCGCAGGCGCGTGAGATAGCCCGCCATGAGGGGGCGCACATAGGCATTGGCGCAAGTGGTGGAGAAGCGCTCATATTCGCGGATCTCGGGCGTCACTTCGCTCGACAGGCAAATGGTGACATGATCGCTAAGCTGTGACTGCAGGATATCGCGCACGCGTTTCTCATGCGCATCATGCGCATAGGCGTGAAGGAATCCGATGGCGACCGCGCCGACCTCATCGGCCTTCAATTTTTCCACAAGTGCGGGGATGGCTGCCTCATCGAGCGGCACCAGGATATCGCCATTGGCTGCCAGTCTTTCGCGCAACGTGTAGCGCCGCGTGCGCGGCACCAGAGGCTTGGGCCTGTCGATCATCAGGTCATAGTGATCGAAACGCTTCTCATATCCCGTCTCCAGCACGTCGCGGAATCCTTCTGTCGTGATGAATGCGGTCTTGGCCCCCTTGCGCTCGATCAGCGCTTTGGTGGCGAGCGTCGTGCCGTGGATGAGGACAGCGATAGCTGAGGCTTCAAGCTTTGCATCGGCAAGCACGATCTCGATGCCTTCCAGCACGCCGAGTTCAGGCTGGGCTGTCGTGGTCAGCACCTTGCAGCTATGGCGGCGAGCGGGAGTTTCAAGCACGATGTCGGTGAACGTGCCCCCGATATCAGCGGCAAGCCTGTTTTCACTGTGTTGAGCCATGCCGCCATCCCTAGCTTGGGCTTCGCGAATTTCGCAAGAGCAAATCCCCCGTTGCCGAGATATTTTAGTTATGAAATAATATTCCGATGCTCGCCAGGCCTCTCACCCTGAAGGATGCCGTTGCCCTCGATGCCGCCGACCCGCTCGCATCCTTGCGCGATCTTTTTGAGCTCAAGCCCGGCACGATCTTCATGGACGCCAATTCCATTGGTCCGATGCCGAAGGCGGTGCGCCGATCGGCCGAAAGCCTGCTCGATGACTGGGTCAATCTGCGCCGGCGCGGCTGGAGCAACCGGCAGTGGCTCGATATGCCCTCGAGGCTCGGCGATGCCTTGGCACCCATGATCGGTGCGGGTCCCGGTGAAGTGGTCGTCTGCGATTCGACCACCATCAACCAGTTCAAGGCCGTTGCCCATTGCCTCGCGATCAACCACCGGCGTGCCGTCATCTTGAGCCAGAACGGGAATTTTCCGACCGATATTCACGTGCTCCAGGGCATGGTCGAGGGATCGGCGGCGCGGCTCTCTTTGCGCTTCATCGATACGGAAGATGAGGCTCTGGCCGCCATGGACGAAACCATTGCGGTCGCTGCCTTGAGCCATGTCGATTACCGTTCGGGCGAGCGTTGGGACATG
>VAZZ01000372.1 GCA_005884715.1 Alphaproteobacteria bacterium
TGCAGGCCCTCTCCGGCATCTATGGCGCGCCGCAGACGCCCGACTGGCGCGAGCGCTCGCGACGTCTGGTAGCGCTGCTGATGGATGGGCTGCGATGGGGTGCCATCAAAGCAGACGCTTCATCACGACGATAAGGCTCGTCATCCAATGATGGCACAATGCCAGCCGTATTATTTCGCAGCGATTCTGCATTTAAGCCGCCTTTTTGGCGAGTTTGGCAGTCCCGGATCGGGCATTGGTGGCATGCGCCATCAGGCGCAGACCGACAGGAGCCTTCAATGCCCGCCGAGCAAACCGCAACCGCTTTCCTGCCCAAGCCTGGAACGCGTCCTAAACTTGATACCTTTCCCTGGTGGTGCAGTGCCGGCGCCTCGGCGGAGCCCAGGCAATTCCTCGCGGCCTTCCCGGATCATCCGCCTACACCGCTCCTGCATCTGACGACGCTTGGCAACCGGCTCGGCGTCAAAAGTCTTCATGTCAAGGATGAGTCCTTCAGGCTGGGACTTTCGAGCTTCAAGGGCCTGGGCGGCGCCTATGCGGTCCTGCGCGTCGCGCAGCAGCACGCCGGGAAAGCGCTCGGGCGGCGCGTTTCGCCGGATGAACTTCTGACGCCCGACATCCGCTTATTGTGCGCCAATCTCACCGTCTGCTGCGCGTCCGATGGCAATCACGGCCGCTCCGTCGCTGCCGGTGCCCGTCTCATCGGCGCCCAATGCAAAATATTCCTGCATGCCGGGGTGAGCGAAGAGCGTGTGGCTCATATCGAAAGGCTCGGTGCCGCGATTGTCAGGATCGAGGGATCCTATGATGACTCCATCGCCGAAGCGGAACGGTCGGCCGATCTTCAGGGCTGGGTGCTGGTCCCCGATATCGTCGCAGCCGATGATGCGGAAAGCGCGCAGATCTGCGGCTATGTCATGCAGGGCTATTCGATCCTGGTCGATGAGATTCTCGATGCGGCCCGAAAATATCACCTGGACTTCACCCATGTCTTTGTGCAGGCGGGCGTCGGCGGGGTGGCCGCGAGTGTCTTCGGCCATTGGAGCGCAATGGCGCAAGGTGCGAAGCGTCCGCGCTTTATCGTCGTCGAACCCGAACGCGCCGCCTGTCTGACCGAAAGCGCAAAGGCCGGCCGTCTTATCAAATTGCCGCATGGTCCCTCGACCATCATGGCGATGCTCGAATGCCAAAGACCGTCGCCGCTCGCCTGGCCGGTCGTTCATGCGCTGGCTGACGCCTATGTGACGGTAACGGAAGATGACGCGCAAGAGGCGGTCAGGCATCTCGCGTGGCCTGAAGGCGCAGACCCCGTCATTGAAGCAGGCGAGTCAGGTGCCGCCGGGCTCGCCGGTCTCGAAAGGCTGCTCGCCGACAAGCCGCTTGCCGCAAGAATGGGACTCGACGGAAGCGCGAAAGTCCTGGTGATCGTGACCGAGGGCCCGACCGACCGAAGCGTTTGGAGCGGCACGAAATAAGGATGATCCGATGCATGCGCTGATCGCCCTTGCGACAGCGGATCAAAGGCTGGCCTCACTCCGCGATATGGAACTTGGTCGTGAATTTGACGGTCTGCATGGAGGCATAAGTGTGGAAGGCTTTGACGTTCTTGTCGCCGAAAAACGCTCTTTCAGTAAAGGCGCCATAATCTTCCATCGACGCGACGCGGACGACCATGATGAAATCGGCATTGCCGGTGACATAGTAGCACTGCGTCACTTCGGGGTAGCTGGCGATGCGGCGCTTGAAGCCGTCGAGCAGATCGCGCTGTTCGCGTTCAAGCGAGACAAGGACGACGAGTGTGACGGGCGTTCCGGCGGCATCCGGCGATATCAACGAAACATCGGCCGAGATCGTCCCTTCAGCGCGCAGGCGCTTGAGCCGCCTTTGGCAAGCCGTCGCCGACAGTCCCACTTTCTCCGCCAATTGCTCCGTCGTCAGAAGATTGTTGTCCTGCACTACGTTCAACAGCATGATGTCGAAATGGTCGAGCTCCGGACCGACATTGCCGCGCTTCATTTCACCCTCCAGGCGCTATTTACTCTCGAACAATAGGACGAGCGCATAATGACGGAGAAGCGGCTTAGTTTAATCTTCGGGAAGGAAGGCCGGGTTGAAGACGATTTCCCACAGATGATCGTCCGGGTCCTTGAAGTAGCCGGCATAGCCGCCCCAAAAGGTCTTCTGCGCGGCCTTGACGAGGCGGGCGCCGGCAGCGATCGCCTGGCTCATCACCGCATCGACTTCCATTTCGCTGCCGACATTGTG
>VAZZ01000371.1 GCA_005884715.1 Alphaproteobacteria bacterium
CCGGAATTGACCAGTGCGCGGAACACGCTTGTGAGGTCGATCGTTCCCGATCCCATATAGCCGCGATGTGAATCGCCGGTATGGAAGTAACCGATCTGTTCTCCCGTTTGCATGATGGCGGAGGCGATGTCCGATTCCTCGATATTCATGTGATAGACATCGAGATGGACCTTCACATTGGGCGCGTCGATGCGCTTGCACATCTCGACACCTTGCGCCGCCGTGTTGAGCATGTTCGTCTCGTAACGATTCACCACTTCGAGCACGAGCGTGATATTGCTCTTGGCCGCTATGGCCGCGACCTCGCGCAGGATGTCGACGGATTGCGCGATGCCGGCGCGCGTCGGCGGTTGCATGTATTTGCCGAATGCCGAATAGAGGATGCCGCCAATATATTCACCGCCACAGTCGCGGCAGACCGCTATCGCCTGCTCGAGCCTCGCCTTGCCACGGCGGCCCTTCTCCTTGTCGCCGCTCGAGATGTCGGTATCAAAATCCAGACCGCAGGCTCGGATCGAGAGCCGGCGCCTCGATGAAGTCGTAACCGACTTCGGCGGTCTTGGCGATCGCGCGCGCACATTCATCGTGACTCCAGCCCGCTTCCCAGACCAGCGCGTGTAGACCGAGCTTGTTCATGACAAATCCTCCCATTCTTAGCTGGCCCAGCTACGCGATTATGCGCGGCCCTGACCATCCACCGGATGCACCCATAAACGGCGATTGACAGGTGCAACTGCAAGGGTTAGCCTACAATAAAACGTTTTATCAAGGCTTTTTGCGCAAGGGAGGGTGATCATGTCGCGCACGCATAGCCCTTCTATCCGGATGGTCGCCGCGCGTGCCGGTGTATCGGTCCCTACGGTTTCCAACGTCCTCAACGGCAAGCCCAGCGTCTCCCCCGACATGGTCGAGCGTGTGAACAAGGCGGTGCGCGAGCTTGGTTATGTCGTCGACATCGCCGCCTCGCGATTGCGATCGCGCAAGGCCCTCCTCGCCGGCGTCGTCGTTCCCGATCTCACCAATCCGATGTTCGCCACTTTCGTTTCTACCCTCGAACATGCCGCGCGCCGCGATGGTTATGATCTGGTCGTCGTATCGGCGCGCAACAGCGCCGCCGAGGAAGCCGACCGCCTGACGAATATCCGCTCATGGCGGCCGGCTGGATTGATCGTTATCCCCTGCGACGGCGCTTTCGCCGAACGTCTGCCGACAGGCTTCGCCATACCCACAGTGCTCGCCGACCGCATTCCCGACCAGCCCGGCTTTGACCTGATTGCCGTCGATAACGGCCCGTCCGCCGGTGCCGTCGCGCGGCATCTTGACGACCAGGGCTATCGCGATTGCCTTGTGATCGTAAGCAGGCTCTCGATCACCAATGTGCGTGAGCGTTGGCAAGGCGCCCAGGCGGCCGCACGCAATATGAGACTCGAGGTCCTGGAAATCGGCATCGATGACGCTGACGGACTGGCTTGCGTGCACAAGCGGCTCAGCTCCACGCCGCGGCCGCAGGCGATCTTCTGTCTTGATCACGGCACAGCTCTTCTCGTCTACCGGATGCTGGATGAAGCTGGCATCGCCGTGCCGGGCGACATGGCCTTTGCGAGTTTCGATGAGATGGAATGGATGCAGCTGGTGTCGCCCGGCATAACCGCTGTGCGCCAGCCGGTCGAGGTCATGGCCGAACAGTCCTGGTCGCTTCTGTCGCGCCGCCTCAGAGGTGACGTGAGTGAGCCTGTTACACGGCGCCTGCACTGCGCCGTCGAGATCCGCGGCTCGACGCCGCGGTGCCTGGATCCGCAACACCGCGGAACGGGCTTAACGGAAATGGGAGGAGTCACATGAATATTACGAGACGTGCAGCGCTCGCCGGCATCGGCGGCACACTTGTCGCCACGACTTTTGGCGGAGCGGCCATGGCGGCCGAACCGCAGGTCGGCATTGTCGTCAAGATCGGCGGCATTCCCTGGTTCAACGCCATGGAGGTCGGCATCAAGAAGGCAGCGCCGGAATTCAAGGTGAACGCCTGGATGGTTGGCCCGACGCAGGCCGATGCCGCCCAGCAGGTGCGCGCCATCGAGGATCTGATCGCGCGCAAGGTGGCGGTCATCGGCATCGTGCCGAATGATTCAGCCGCCCTCGAACCGGTGCTCGGTCGCGCCCGTGCCGCCGGCATCAAGGTCCTGGCGCATGAAGGTCCCAACCAGAAGGAAATGGACTGGGATTTCGAGCTCACCACGACCGAAGGCTACGGCCACGCGCATATGGATCTGCTCGCCAAGAATATGGGCGAGAAAGGCAAATACATCGTCTATGTCGGATCCCTCACCGTGCCATTGCACAATGCCTGGGCCGACGCGGCGATCGCCTATCAGAAAGAGAAATATCCGAAGATGCAGATGCTCGGCGACCGTTTCGGCGTTGCCGAAAGCGTCGATGAAAGCCTCAAGACCACGCAGGACCAGATCAGGGCCAATCCGGATCTCAAAGGCATCCTGACCTTCGGATCGCAAGGTCCGATTGGTGCGGCGCGCGCGCTTGAAGAACGCGGCAAGGAGAAATCGATCGTACTCGTCGGCGGCTTCTCGCCCGGGCAAGGACAGAAATATGTCAAATCGGGCACTATCCGCGGCGGCT
>VAZZ01000370.1:0-291 GCA_005884715.1 Alphaproteobacteria bacterium
GCCTTTGCAGTGCCGGATCAGCGTATTACCATGGCCGCCTCGCCGGGAAGCACGCTAGCCTCATCAAAAGCCATCAATCAGAGAACGGGGATGAATCCGATGCAGGGAAAATTCGTTATCGCGAAGAAAACCGAGGTCAAGGTCGATGACTTTGGCACGTCGAGCTGGCTCAGCAATCCGCCCAGCACCGGCACCAGGCAGCTCACCGTGATTGACGTCAATCTCGATCCGGGCAAGGGACACAATTTCCACAAGCACCCCGATCAGGAAGAGGTGATACTCGTCATCACC
>VAZZ01000370.1:319-2016 GCA_005884715.1 Alphaproteobacteria bacterium
GCGCATCCTTGGCTCCGGCGATTGCGCCTTCATTCCGGCCGGCGTCGTGCATGCCTCGTTCAACGCCGGCCAGAATCGGGCGAAGATCATCGCAATCCTCGGGCCTTGTGTGGGACCGATCGGCTATGAACTGGTCGATGTCGCCAACGATGCACCGTGGAGGACGCTACGGAAGTAAAGAGCCGCCTCCGGCGAGTGCGCTCAGACGCAGGGCAATCGCATATGAAACTTGTGAGGCTAAAAAAGCGGAAACACTATCCGTCATTCCCCTTCGCCCGCGCGCAGCGTGGGAGAAGGTGGCCGAAGGCCGGATGAGGGCTCTTTCTTTGACGGAGAAAGGCATTTCAAGAGCATTTCTTTTGCGGACAAAGAGCCCTCACCCGCCCTATCGGGCACCCTCTCCCATCCTGGCGGACGGGAGAGGGGGAAAATTCGACAACCTCAAGAATACTCATATGCGATTGCCCTGCGCTCAGACGCGGTCCAGGAACGCAAGCACCCGGCGGGTGAGGAGGCGGGTTGCATCCCCGTCATATGACGGGAGCGAACTGTCGGCGAAATAGTGCTGATCGCCCGGATAGAGGAAAAGCTCGGCATCCTCAGCTTTCGCCGCGATCTCGCGGGCGGCATCGATGTCGCCCTCACCGGCAAAGATCGGGTCTTTGTCCATGCCGTGGATCTGGACCGGGACGCCTTTCGGCCAGGGCCCGAAAGCCCACTCACCGCTTACGGGCAGGCAGGAGTAAAAGAGCAGGGCGCCGCGCGCTCCGGGCCGTGTCTGGGCGAGCCTCTGCGCCGGCAGCACGCCGAAGGAGAACCCGGCATAAACGAGTTCGGGGGGCAATTCCCCGGCAAGGCGCACGCCGCGTTCGCGCATGTCATCGAACCCGATCTCATTTATATAGGCGAGACCCGCCTCGATGCTCGTGAAGGTGCGTCCATCGAACAGGTCCGGCATGTGAACGCTGTGGCCGGCGGCGCTGAGCTCCTCGGCGAAGGCGCGCATGCCAGGGGTTAGCCCCTGGGCGTGGTGGAACAGCAGGACCTCGGCCATAAAAATCCTCCGAATGAGACGTCAGCCGATGGGAACGGTCTCGATCTTGCCGATGAAGTCGCGCTTTCCCAAAGGCACGCCATGATGGCGAAGGATCGCGTAAGCGACAGTCAAATGGAAATAGAAGTCGGGCATGATCATGTGGGCCGCATAGCTTTCCGCTGCGAGCCCCAGACTCTCATCGAAGAAGGTCGGCACGACCAGACCGGCAAGCTCGTCCATGCGGGCCGGAGAGACCGAGAGGAGGTAGGCCCTTGCCAGTCCGATACCTTCATGGACTTCAGCAAAGCTGCTTTCCTCATAGCCGACCTTCGGCGGCGGATATTCGGCAAAGTGCCGGGCGAAGTCGCAGGGAATGAACAGGGCGTATTGGAGCTGCTGGACGAGACTGAACATGTCGGGATAGAGCCTGGCATTGAGGAGCGTAAGCGGGTCTTTTTTCGTATCCGCTGCATGCGCCTCAGCCTTGGTGAGAATATCCTTCAGGTTTTCGAGTGCAGCCATCATGGGGGTGACGGTCAGCCGGTGGAAAGCGCCTTCGTGAACAATGTGGGTCATGGTTTCCTCCCGCAGCGATCATATGGCCGGGCGCGATCATTACCTAGAGCCTGGTGACGGGGGCGGCTGAGCTTGATCGGTGAGA
>VAZZ01000373.1 GCA_005884715.1 Alphaproteobacteria bacterium
GCACGCAGGCGATGAAACCCTTCATGTCGCAGGCGCCGCGGCCGTAAACACGGCCGTCGCGGATGGATGCGCTGAAAGGCGGGCTCGACCAGCCCGCCTCATCGGCCGGAACCACATCGGTGTGGGCGGAGAGCACGATACCGGCGCGGTCGCGAGGCCCAATCGTCGCCAGCAACGAAGCTTTCCTGCCTGTTGCATCCGGAATGCGCCGTGCCGCAATGCCGTAAGACACCAGACGATCCTCGATATAGGCGACGATATCGAGATTCGAATTGGCGCTGACCGAGCGGAATCCGACCAGATCCTTCAGTATTCCGGCCGATGTCTCAGGCGCCGTCATGGGATTTCAGAGCGAGCCGTTCACTCGTTCCGATAGATTGGCCGACCGGCGCACGAAGTCGAGCGGGCCTGAAAAATCGAAGGCGTTGTAGACGGCGGCGAGATGGTTGAAATGCGGCGCCTGCGCGAACTGCACGAAGGTCAGACGGTGATTGGCATAGTCCGAGTTCAGGAGATCGCGCGCGAAGGCGAGAAGCTTGCGGCGGTCTTCCGCCTGCCAGGCATCGTTGAGGCTGTAGAATTTGGTGAGCCAGTCCTTCGAATCGCCGTTGCTGAAAGCCGCCGCACTCGGTGTCACGCAGATCTGTCCACCGCAGAGCTCGCGCGCGATATGCATCATCTGCGGCAGGTTGGCGCAAGCGTGGATGCGCCCAGCATAGAGAATGGACTGATGCGGCATCAATAGGCCACCGGGACTCTTCTGTGCCAGCGCGATCGAGGCGGTCAGATGGGCGTTGATGCCCTCGCGGTAGCAGACGAGGTCGGCGAGCTTCTCACGCACTGCCTGGAGCTTGTCGAGCCCAGTCTGCTTGGCGTTCCATAAAGCTGCGCCGATCATCATGTCGGCGACATAGAGGAGGCGCAGCGTATAGGGGAAGGCCGAATAGCGGTGCAGCGTGCCGCGGATATAGGCGGCGGCACGGGTGTGGCGATAGAAGAAGACGTCCTCCCAGGGAATGAGCACGTCATCGAGCACCATCAGGAAGTCGACCTCGTCGAATTTGTTGGCGAGCGGATAGTCTTCCTTGCTGGCCCGGCCGGCGAAGCCTGAGCGCGCGATCAGTTTCACGCCCGGCGCGCCCATCTTGATGATACCGCCCACCGCATAGTCCGACAGTTTCTCATTGGTCCAGGCGCCAACGGTCGGCTTGAGGAAGGCCTGGTCGGCATAGCCTGCGGCCGTTTCATATTTGGCACCGCGCACAATGATGCCCTTATCGGTCTCCTTGACGACATGGACCATCATGTCGGGGTCCTGCTCCTGTGGCGGCTTGGAGCGGTCGCCCTTGGGATCGGTATTGGCCGAGACGTGGAAAACGTCGGTCTCAATCACGCCCTGGACATGATTGGCGATGTTCTTCGAAAATTGCGGGTCGATCTCATTGAGGACGTCCTGGCCGTCATAGAGCGACCACATCTCGCCCACGGTCTCGTCGCCGACGCGGGTGACGACGCCCTCGATATCGCCCATGACGGTGTCGACGGCTTTCCACTTGTCGTGCCAGTCCTGCTGTTCCCGGGGCAGCCGGTTGAAGATCGAGTGAATGCCGTTGTTCTCACGATAAGTGAGCGTCTCGGCATGCGTCTTGTCGTGCTGCATATCGTACATGCGCGCCCTAATGTCGATGATTGGTTGCATGGCCGGATGCTGCGTAACATCCCTGACATGCTCGCCATCGACCCAGACCTCGCGCCCATCACGAAGGCCATCACGATATTGCTCGCCTGTTCTGATCATTTGTCTTCACGCTGTTTTGATGCTGCCGGAAGCCTAGGAGGAGGAGCTGGATAGCGAAAATAGTTAATTCCTGCTGTTTGATTTGGAAAAACCGAAGAGCGCAAGTGGCGATCCCTGTCTTTCGATCCCTGGCGAAGCAGGGCGGCAAGATGAAGCGCCAGGCCTCAGCGCGCCGACATCGACAGAGGCGTGTCATCCGCCAATGCGCCGGACAGCACCTCGCTGAGTTGATCGTCGCGCTTATAGGGATCGCGGCGGAACTGCATAGAACCGTCCTTGTTCACCCAGGCGGTGAGATAGGTCACATGGACCGGAACGGGCGTCTTGAGATTGACAATGCGCTCTTTGCCCTCAGCGATCGTGCTGTCGATGCGTGCCCTCGACCAGCCTTGGTCGGCGAGCAGGAGTTCGGCCAGGTCGAGCGGATTCTCGACCCGCATACAGCCATGGCTGAAAATGCGCAGGTCCTTATTGAACAAGCTCTTCGATGGGGTGTCGTGCAGATAGACATTGAAGCGGTTGGGAAACATGAACTTCACTTTGCCCAGCGCATTCTTGCCGCCAGAATCCTGGCGCAATGAATAGGGCATGCGGCTGATCGCCGACCAGTTCACGCTATAGGGATTGACCTCGCTGCCACTGCTCGCGAAGACGCGGATATGCTCGCGCTCGAGCACGCCGGGATCGCGCCTGAGCTTTGGCAAATACTCGTCGTTGGCGATATTGGGCGGCACGTTCCAATAGGGATTGAAAACAATGTATCTCATCTTGTCGGAGAAGACGGGCGTTCGGGCATAGGGCTTGCCGACGACGAGGCGCGCGGTATGGACGGTCTTGCCGTCCTTCACCACCTTGAGCTCCTGATCGGCGACATTGACGAGGATGTAATAGGGCCCGAGATCATCGTCCATCCATCGGCGGCGCTCGAGATTGAGTTCGATCCCTCGGTCAGGCCATGACGGTACTGGAACCATTTCACCGCCGCTATCAAATCCGTATCATAGAGGTCGCCGCCCTTGTCCGCATCGGGATTGAGATCACCGGTCAAACGCAGATATTCGCGGATCGCCACGATCCGTTTGTCATGCATACCGGGCTTGAGCGCAGGGCCACCGGCGATCGCCGGGAAACCGCCCTTCGCCGCGATTGCGCGATAGGTGGCTAGTGCACCTCTGAGGCGCTGATATTCCGGCGACTGCGGCTCCAGCGTCCTGACATAGTCGGCGATATTATGGGCATTCTCGGCGCCATCGATCAAGGTGAGGGCGCCCAGTTCCTTGGCGGTGATGGCGTTCTCGAGGCTCGCGTCGCTCGGCTGCACGACACCGCGATTGATGTCGCGGCCAAAATCGATGAAAGAGCGGGTGAGCAGAAGCTCGAGCTCGGCGAGCTCGCGCGGCGTTTTCAGCTCCATCATCCGTTCGATCTGGGCGATGCGGTAATTGGCCGGGTTGAGGCCCAGCTTGCCGGCGTCCTGGAAGACCTTCAGGACATCGCGAGCCTTGGTTTTGGGCCCGTCATCGCGCACCCATAGAGGCTTGTAGTTGCGGTCAGCGGCATAGAAGACATAGACCTCAACGATGCGGTCGTCCGATTGCTGATTGCCCATCACAGGTTCGCCGCTGTCGATGATGGCGTGCAGTTCTGCGGCAACCTTCTCATTCTCGGCCGCGTGGACTTGCGGGCCCACCGCCCACAGCAGGATGAATAAAGGCAGATAGGCAACCAGACGGGCAAAGAACATGACCGCTCCCTCCGAAGTCCCCAAACTTACGCAGCGAATCTTAGGAGGGAAGCACCGTCCGTGCCAGAATAATCGCCACCGCAAGCAAGATTTAAGATTTCGAAGTGCCGCAAAGAAAAAGGCCTGTTCCTTCCGAAACAGGCCCTTTTGTGCCCTATTTTGAAATTGGGTCAGGCTTTGCCGCGGCTAGCGTCGACGCTCCACGGGCCGGGGCCCGCTGCCGCGATATAAAGGAAGATGAAGCAGAACAGGATGGCCGGCTCTCCCTGATTGAGCATCGGATGAAAGTTCGCAGGCGCGTGCTCCATGAAATAGGCGATCGCCATCTCACCCGACAGGATGAAGGCAGCGAGGCGGCTGAACAGGCCGATGATCAGCAATATGCCGCCCACCAGTTCCAGAACACCGGTGAAACCCATCAGAGAAAACAGCTGAAGGCCGGCGAACATCTCGACCTGCGGAAAACCGAAAATCTTGGCCGATCCGTGAGCGAAGAAGAGCAAGGCGGTGATAATGCGCAGGACGCTCAGAAGCTGCGGCGACCAGCGCGAAAGAATCATGAAGTCCATGATATTCCTCTATTATGGTTTGACCCACCGGCCATGCCTCCCCGATATGCCGGTGGGAGCCTTGGCTAACCCTGGCCGGCAGAAATAGCAACACCATCGGTTTCATTTTCTCGTCTTTTTTCGACTAGCCGCAGGATCGTAACGAGATTGAAGCCAAAGCGTTCCGCCAGCGCGGTTTTTGACATGAAATCGCGCTCGAACAGGATTTCGCCGGTGAAGCGGTTGGTCAGATAATAATAGCCGATGGCGGCAATGGTGATGTTGAGCTGGACGGGGTCGATGCCCGCCCGGAATACGCCCTTCGCCACACCGCGATCGAGAATGGACTTCACCATGCCGATAAAAGGCGGACCCGAGGCCTTGAAGCGGACCGAATTGCTGACATGGCGCGCCTTGTGCAGATTGGCGCTGTTCACCAGGCTCAGGAATTCGGGATGGGCCAGATAGTAGGTCCAGGTAAAGCGTAGCAGTTCTTCGAGCGCCTTTTCGGGCTCGAGTTCGGTCAGCGGCAATGCAAGCTCGGCGCTGCGGATATGGCCATAGGCCTCTTCCAGCACTGCGGTGAACAGCTTTTCCTTGCTGCCGAAGTAATGATAGATCATCCGCTTGTTGGCGCGGGCGCGCGCTGCAATTTCATCGACGCGGGCGCCGCCCAGGCCCTTGCGGGCAAATTCAGCCGTCGCCGCTGCAAGGATGGCCTGCCTGGTCACCTCCGCATCCCTGCTTTTCCTCGGTCGTGCTTTCGCCATGTCCTCACCGCTGAATCCAGCCTCAGAGTAACCATATGGTTACTCTGGACAAGGCCGTAGTTGCATAGGCCGGCACATCCCGGGAGGCGATCGCGCTGTTGATGGGCCCGCCGGATCACCGGCGTCTCGATCCCGGCCGATGGCGCCGCCGGTGCCTGAATAGCAGGGCAAAACTCACCTGGCGTACTGGAAGAACGCAGGATTTCTGGTAGGTTGTTCCAGTAGGCAACCTTGGAGGCGACTATGGACCTGACTGCTATCATCATTGCACTCATCATCGGCGCGCTTGCGGGCTGGATCGCCGGGCAGGTCGTCAAGGGCGGCGGCTTCGGTCTCATCGGTGACATCATTGTCGGCATTGTCGGATCGATCATCGCGGGCTTCCTGTTTCCGCGTTTGGGCATCTCGCTCGGTGGCGGATTTATCGGGGCAGTCATCTCTTCGGCGATCGGCGCGATCATTCTCCTCGCCATCATCAAGCTGATCAAACGCGCCTGACATCGCGCTGCAAGCAAATTGATCCCGGCCCTCGCGGCCGGGATTTTTATTTGCCGAAGAGACGCTTATGGGCAGACGCTCAAAGGTGGATTAGTGTGGTGGAACGTGTGCCCAAGGCCGGGATATTCGCGAGCGGCCAGAGTGCATGTTGATTTGCTGGAGGGGCCATGATGGAGCTGACAAGTCTGGTCCAACATTACGGACTTGCTCTCGTCTTTGTGAGCGCCTTCATTGAGCAGCTCGGCCTGCCTGTCCCGTCTTATCCGGTGCTTGTGGTCGCGGGTGCCCTCAGCCACGCCGGCGGAGACTCAATCGCACTGATCGCGGCAATAGGAGCTGCCGGCGTGGTGATGGGCGACCTCCTGGTTTATGCCGCCGGCGCATGTTTTGGACGCCGCGCCTTGTCTGTCGTTTGCAAGCTGAGCCTGGCGCGGGACAATTGTGTGCGACAGACGGAAGACAAGTTCGCCCGCTTCGGACCATGGGCACTCTTATTCGTGAAATTCGTTCCCGGATTTGCTTTGGTGCTGATCCTCCTATGCGGAGTTACCAGGCTCGCCATTGCCGCCTTCCTTCTTCTCGACGGGATCGGTGCTATCGCCTATGTCGCACTTCCCGTCGTGTTGGGCGAGATCTTCCATGACGCTATTGATTCCGCTCTGGCGATGCTCACGCGTTGGGGGGAATATGGTGCGGCACTCGTCATCGGCGCTGTGGTCTTATACGTGACTCTGCGCCTGGTCGATCGACAGCTCTTCATCCGGCGGCTCAGAATGGCCCGCATTTCCGCACAGGAACTCGCTGGACTGATCGACGCTGGCCAGAACCCGATAATTTTCGATGTTCGCTCCGCTGAGGCGCGCAAAAGTGAGGGCATCATCCCTGGCTCAATCGGGGCTCGTCCTGATGAGATTTCGCTTGTGGCAGCTCACTACTCGCGGGACGCGGAGATCATCGTCTATTGCTCATGTCCAAACGAGGCATCTGCCGCCATCGCCGCGCTGCATCTCAAGCGTGCAGGCTTTAAGCGCATTCGGCCGCTATTGGGAGGAATCGAGGCCTGGGCCAAGGCGGGACGGCCGATCCAGACCTCCGCCATGAGCGCGTCCGCGGAAACGCTTTATGCCGCCGGCTGAGCTCGAATAAAAAATTCAAGCACCGGGCCAGGTGTCGGCGATCTTGTAGCCGGAGGGCCAGGGATCATCGGGGTCGAGCAGCAAGGTCGAGGTTCCGGTGATCCAGGCGCGCCCAGAGATAGAGGGAATGATCGCCGGACGGCCGGCGACAACCGTCTCCTCTTCGATCCTGCCATAGAAGCGCGACTCGATGATCGAGCGGCCGATGAAGCCGTCACCCTGCTTGAGAAGGCCTTGGGCATGAAGCACGGCCATCAATGCTGAACAGCCGGTGCCGGTCGGCGAGCGGTCGAGCTTGCCCGGATTGACGACGCAGGCATTGCGG
>VAZZ01000374.1 GCA_005884715.1 Alphaproteobacteria bacterium
AAAGCAATGTGCCCGGCAGCGGCTGCTCCGGGCACAGTTTCCAATTCTGATATTTTCCAAATCTCACGATTTCGTCCACAATGTCAAGAGACACCCCTGCGAAACAAGCGTCCGATTCACAATCGGCGGCGGCCTCTGCCAGCTCTCCAATGCGCTCTATGAGGCGGCCCTTGCCGCCGGTTTCGAGATCGTCGAGCGCCATGCCATGGCCGTATCGTTGCGGGTTCGCGCGCCGCGTCCGAGCGTGATGCCACCGTGTTCTGGAACTATTCGATCTGCGCTACCCTTTCGCATCGAAGCCGCCTTGCGGCAGGGCATGCTCGAAGTCACATTGCGCGGTGGCCGCGCACAAATCGTTTGCAAGGACACCGATCTGCAGGCTGAGCAGCGTCTTTCCGCCAATGACTGCACCAGTTGCGCCGAAACAGCGTGTGCACCGCGTCATGCCTGGCCGCATGTTGTGGCCTCGGAGAGTTGCGCCACTCTCGTGGCACTGCGCCGTGCTCTGAGCTTGCGCCACGCACCGAGCCAGGGGCACCCATTGCCGCCGCCGATCCGTCCCGCACACGCCATCTCGACTGGATTGCGCCGGTGGCCCGCGGCAGGATCGCCCAGGGTGGAAAATCCATTCTGTTCCCGGCGTCCGCTCTTGCCCGCAAGGGTGCCTATGCCTTGCGCGAAGCCCTCCAGGGTCTTGATCTCGATGTCATCGTGGCCGGCCGGGCGCGGGAACATGAGGGTGACTTCTGGAGGGGCGTCAGGGCCCGCCCGCTTGAAGGCGCCGAATGGCCATGCCAGCTCGCCGCCGTCGTGTTGCCCGCTCTTGTCGAGCATGAGCCAAGGCCGCTTCTCAAGGCGCTGGCGCACGGGCTGCCGGTCATCGCCACGGAAGAATGCGGCCTGGGCGATGTTTGCGGCCTGACTACCGTGCCGGTCTGCGATGCTCAGGCCTTACGCAACGTTATCGTTGCGACCACGAATGGCTGCTTTGCCTGATCGACATCTTCTGGTCAAATGACGCTCGAATACCGGCTTTGCCCAGTGAGGCACGATGACCCAGAAGACTTGGACCGCCGTCGACAAGTATGTGAGCGAGATGCTCGTGTCCTCCGACAAGGCGCTTGATGCGGCGCTGGAAGCAAGCGCCGATTCGGGCCTGCCGCAAATCGCGGTGGCACCCAATCAGGGCAAATTACTGATGCTGCTCGCCAGGTCGATCAATGCCCGCACTATTCTGGAGATCGGCACGCTTGGCGGCTACAGCACCATCTGGCTGGCACGCGCTCTGCCTGAGGGCGGCCGCGTCGTGACGCTTGAGGCGGAACCTCGCCACGCCGAGGTGGCACGCGCCAATTTCGATCGTGCCGGTTTGGCCCAGATGATCGACTTGAGACTCGGCAAGGCGCTTGACACACTGCCGAAGCTCGCCGCCGAGAGGCCCGCTCCCTTCGATTTCATTTTCATTGACGCCGACAAGGAGAACATACCGGACTATTTCACCTGGTCGCTGAAGCTCGCGCGCCCAGGCAGCATGATCATCGTCGACAATGTCGTCCGCGACGGCAAGGTCATCGATGCGGAGAGCCACAACCACAGCATCAGAGGCGTCCGTCGCTTCAATGAGATGCTGAAGCAAGAGACGCGGATCAGTGCCACGACGATCCAGACGGTGGGCGTCAAGGGCTATGACGGCTTCACATTGGCGCTGGTGACGGGCTAGCGCCAACACTACCAGCAGGCTCTCCATATCAATCCTTCCGCCGGGCTGCCTCTTCGTGGTTGCCATCATGCCGTCATTTTGGCATATCCCGCCCATCGTTCCGGGAAGCGGGAGGAGGGGGGCCTCCTTAACGCCCGCCCTCGGGGAAACTGAAAAACACAAGGAACAACCATGAGCTCCACCCTCTGGCTGATCGTGCTTGGCGGTGCATTGTCGATCGTTTACGGCATCTTCACCACCCGCGGCCTGCTTGCCGCCGATGCCGGTACGGCCCGCATGCAGGAAATCTCCGCCGCCGTGCGCGAAGGCGCCCAGGCCTATCTCAAGCGCCAATACACGACCATCGGCATCGTCGGCGTCGTCATCTTCTTCATTCTCGGTTGGCTGCTGGGCTGGCTGGTCGCGCTCGGCTTCTTGATCGGCGCGGTGCTCTCGGGCGCCACCGGCTATATCGGCATGAACGTGTCGGTGCCAATGTGCGCGTCGCCCAGGCCGCCACCAAGTCGCTGGCCGGCGGCCTCGACCTCGCCTTCAAATCGGGCGCCGTGACCGGTCTCCTGGTCGCCGGGCTAGGCCTTCTGGGCGTCACCCTCTATTTCATCTTCCTCACGGGTCCTCTGGCGCTCGCGCCGACCAGCCGCACCGTCATCGACTCGCTGGTGGCACTGTCCTTCGGCGCTTCGCTCATCTCGATCTTCGCCCGTCTCGGCGGCGGCATCTTCACCAAGGGTGCTGATGTCGGCGGCGACATGGTCGGCAAGGTCGAAGCCGGCATCCCGGAAGACGATCCGCGCAACCCCGCTACCATCGCCGACAATGTCGGCGACAATGTCGGCGACTGCGCCGGCATGGCCGCCGATCTGTTCGAGACTTATGTGGTGACCGCGGTTGCCACCATGGTGCTCTCCTCCATCGTGCTGCCGGATGCCTACAAGCTCGCCGGCATGGTGCTGCCGCTCGCCATTGGCGGCGCCTGCGTCGTTACCTCGATCATCGGGACCTTCTTCGTGAAGCTCGGCGCCTCCAACAACATCATGGGCGCGCTCTATAAGGGCTTCATCGCCACCGCCATCCTGTCGCTCATCGCCCTCTATCCGGTGATCAGCTATGTGTTCGGCGGCATGGGCGTCGATCTCGGCGGTTTCACGCCGATGCGCCTTTTCTGGTGCGGCCTGGTCGGTCTCATCATCACTGGCCTCATCATCTGGATCACCGAATATTATACCGGCACCGGCCTTCGGCCGGTGAATTCGATTGCCGAGGCCTCGATCACCGGGCACGGCACGAATGTCATCCAGGGCCTTGCCGTCTCGCTTGAATCGACCGCTCTTCCCGCCCTCGTCATCATCGGCGGCATCATCGTCACTTTCAACCTTGCCGGGCTCTTCGGCATCGCGGTCGCGGTGACCACGATGCTGGCGCTGGCGGGCGTGGTGGTGGCGCTCGACGCTTTCGGCCCGGTCACCGACAATGCCGGCGGCATTGCCGAAATGGCGGGCCTGCCCAAGGAAGTGCGCCACAACACCGATGCGCTCGATGCGGTAGGCAACACCACCAAGGCCGTCACCAAGGGCTATGCCATTGGCTCGGCCGGCCTCGGCGCCCTTGTGCTCTTTGCCGCCTATACCCAGGACCTCAAATTCTTCGCTAGCACCGCGACGCCGGGAAGCTTCTTCGAGGGCGTCAATGTCACCTTCGATCTGTCCAACCCCTATGTCGTGGTCGGTCTCATCTTCGGGGGCCTCTTGCCTTACCTCTTCGGCGGCATCTCGATGACGGCGGTCGGCCGCGCGGCGCAATCCGTGGTGGTCGAGGTCCGCCGCCAGTTCAAGGAGAAGCCGGGCATCATGAAAGGCACGGAGAAGCCGGATTACGGCCGCGCCGTCGATATGCTGACCAAGGCCGCGATCAAGGAAATGATCGTTCCCTCGCTGCTGCCGGTCCTGTCACCGATTGTCGTCTTCCTCGCGATCTCGGCCATTGCCGGCAAGGCCGCGGGCTTTGCCGCTCTAGGCGCCATGCTCATGGGCGTCATCGTCACCGGTCTCTTCGTCGCCATCTCGATGACGGCGGGCGGCGGCGCCTGGGACAATGCCAAGAAGTCCTTCGAGGACGGCTTCACCGACTCGAAGGGCCAGAAGCACTTCAAGGGCTCGGAGGCGCACAAGGCTTCGGTCACCGGCGATACCGTCGGCGACCCCTACAAGGACACTGCAGGGCCTGCGGTCAACCCGATGATCAAGATCACCAACATCGTGGCGCTGCTGCTGCTGGCCGTGCTCGCGCATCACTGATGTTTCGAAATGGCTTGAAGTGGATACGGCCGGGTCAATGCCCGGCCGTTTTCTTTAGACCTGGCGGAACGCCTGTCATATGAGTGTCATGCGCCGCGCCCAATCCTCTCAGGACGTCATCAACACAAAAAACAGCATGGGGGATTAAGAATGCGCTCGAATTTTGCAGGAACCACTGTCGCACTCAGCGCTTGCGCTATTATGTATTTCAGCCAATCGATGGGGCACGCCATTGCCCAGGACGGGCACTATTCGTTCGCCCTCTGGGGCGACATGCCCTACGCAAAGGCCGATGACCAACCAAAAATTCCAGCACTCATCGCCGACATGAACGCATCGGACATCCAGTTCTCTCTTTATGACGGCGATATCAAGGACGGCAGCTCGAAATGTACGGATGACATCTACGAGAGTGCCATCTCGATGTTCAACAGCTTCAACAAGCCTGTTGTCTACGTACCTGGCGACAACGAATGGACCGACTGTCACCGCACCAATAATGGCGGCTACGACAACCTCGAACGGCTTGATCATGTTCGAAAGGTCATGTTCGCAAAGCCAGAAACTTTCGGCAAGGAGACCCTGGCGCCTGAGCACCAGGGCAAACCTGGAGAGAAATTCGCTGAAAACGTGCGATTCTCGATGGGCGGCGCGATGTTTGTCGGCCTCAATGTCCCGGGGAGCAATAACAACAAGGTCGACGATAAGAGCTGCGCAAGCAAGAGCGCGCGTACCCCCGAACAATGCGCCGCCGATAACGCCGAGTACGCGGAGCGCGACAAGGCGAACTTCGAGTGGATGCACGCGGCGTTCGAAAAAGCCAAGACGGAAGGCGACAAGGGCCTCATGATCGTCATTCAGGGCGATCCGGGGTTTGATGTTCCCGAGACCGAAGACCACGACGAGAGTCGTTTGCCCGGCAAGGATGGTTACGCCGCGTTACTCGATGCCCTTATGCAGGAGACCATGCAGTTCAGTGGACAAGT
>VAZZ01000376.1 GCA_005884715.1 Alphaproteobacteria bacterium
AGTGACAGCGATTCCAATTCCAAGCAGATAGGCCTGTTTGAGCAAACTGCGCGGCAGAGATTCGATTCCGCCGATCCCGATGAGAAGCCGCGCTCGTGAGGTCAGCAGGAAGACCCAACTGCTCAGGCGATTGTTCCAGGGCGGATCGACTACAGCGGCCTCGCCAAAACGCTCGATCAGGTCTTGCTTCGCTTTGCTGGAGCCGGGGATGAACAGCAATGAAAGCCTTTGCCCACGTAATGACGAAAGCAGCGGTTCAAGCATCTCCCAGTCAAGTGGATCCTTGACCGAAACGAGGACGCAGCGATTGAACGGAACAGGCACCCAACCGCTTCTTTGCAGCGCCAATCGCGGCTTAAGAAAAGTGTACATCGTGTCCTTTGGGCTGGTTGCGGAAATCCTGCGCTTCCGCCAGCATGTGCTCCCAGCGGGCATTGAACGTGTCAAAAATATCGGGCTCATCGTCGGCTGCAACAAGGATCTCATGATTGAGCAGGAGCGAAGTGCGAGTGAGATTCATGCTACCGAAAAGAACGCGCTGAAAGCCGTTGCCGGCCAGCAAAATGAATTTGCTATGCATCGGAAGATCCAGAGGGTGCGCATACCGGACAAAGGCGATGCCTTGGGCTTTGGCAAATGTTTCAATCCAGCGAGGTACCCGCCTCAGCGTATCATGGGCGATCACTTCGACGGATGTGCCCTCGCGCGCCAGGCGAGCGAGCAGCCGCATCAGATGTCTGTCGCGAAAATGCGACACCGCGATGCGCACGCGCTCATATTTTCGATCGCTCAGCAGCCGGGAGACGAGCGATTTGTCCGATCGCGGAAAATAGAAAATGCTGAACCGGTCAGTCGTCAAATCTTCATTGGTGGATTTGATGTAACGTTCAAACATGCGCAGCTTGCCGGCATAAAGAGAGAGAACATGACGTTTGAGACTCTCGACGATCAATGGATCATCGATCTCGGCCAGATAGTTATGCCCTCGATCCTGGTCACCAATCTCGCGGATGACAATCGGATCTTCCGGAGTATTCCCTGATGGGTTGAACGAACCAATGAAAGCCACGGGAAAGGGATGACTGAAGATATAGACCTTCTCGTGCAGATGTGCCGGAAGCAAATGCCATATGGGACGAATGCCCTGCCCCAAACCATCAGCCGAAGCCAAACGCCGGCGTACCGCATCATTGGCAGATTTCAACTTGGGCGAGGCTTCGATACAGAGCTTGACGGTTACCCCTCTGTGCCGTGCGCGAACCAGGGCCTCGGCCAATCCGAGATCCCGGAAATAGTATGTCGCCCACAAGATCTCGCCCCCGGGAGGCACGCAATCCACGTGCTTGGCGAGTAGATTGCGCAAGAGACCTGACGGCTTGTCTGGACCACCAAAGAAGACCTGCGTCATGCAGCCTTTCTTTCAGCTGTTTTCCATAAACTCGCGTCAGATGGCGCGGCGATCAGCCGCCACACCTGCCCTGCCGTAAATGCTGAAATGGCTTTCAAGATTGCCCGGATCGGCCAGCTTCAGGCGCTTGCCAAGATCCCTGAAGAATGCCTGCTCGCGCAAGCGAGCGCATATGAGCGCCTGCCTGGAGCAACGCATACCGCATTTGAGACGCAACCGACATTCTAAATCAAACTCCACCTCAGCCCATCAAGCAATATAGTCGACAAAATTCTCGGGAACAAACACCGAATTCTTGGACTTACTCGCTTCCCGGCGAGGTGGAATCACCTTGCCGAAAAGGGATTCGCGCCAAATCAATCTGTCGGAGCAAATCCTTATCGCCAAAGTCTTCAACCCCGGATCAGGTCCGGGGGAGGCTTTGGCGGGATTTTGCTCTAGCGTCATCGGCCGCATTTGCGCCCGGTATCCTGCAGTGCCAAAATCGGGATCATGGAAGCGGACAGGACAGACCGCGTGCGAGATTTCGGTTTTGCCGACGCAGACGATGCGCCCATTCCCTATCTGCAACGGGTGCGCGAGTATTATTCCGCCCTTGGCTATGGCGCGCCCTATGAATGGGCGCATTATGCCGACGTGCCCTTTGTGCGGCTGGCCAAGCCGCTCGCTTTATGCCGCATCGCCCTCATCACCACCGCTGCTCCCTACCGGGCTGACAAGGGCGATCAGGGATCTGGCGCTCCCTACAATGCGGCGGCGAAATTCTATGAGGTCTATTCGGGCGACACGGCCTTCGATCATGATCTGTGCATCTCGCATGTCGCCATCGACCGCGCCCATACGACGGGCGAGGATCAGGGCACATATTTTCCACTGTCCGCTCTGCGGCGGGCGCGAGAGGAAGGCCTGATCGGCGCCCTAGCTCCCCGCTTCCACGGCGCACCGACCAATCGCAGCCACCGCGCGACGCTCGAAGTCGATTGTCCCGAACTCGTGCGACGCTGCCTTGATGATCATGCCGATGCAGCGATCCTGGTACCGAACTGCCCCGTCTGTCATCAGACGATGAGCCTCGCGGCGCGAGGGCTCGAGGCACAAGCCATCGCCACCGTCATCATGGGGTCGGCCAAGGATATCGTCGAATATATCGGCGTGCCACGTTTCCTGTTCTGCGATTTTCCGCTCGGAAATTCAGCCGGACGGCCGAATGACCAGGCATCGCAGGATTTCACGCTGAAACTGGCGCTCGCACTTCTGGAAACTGCACCCGCGGCGCGCACTACCGTGCAATCGCCCTTGCGCTGGAGCGCTTCGCCGGAATGGAAGCTCGATTACTGCAATATCGCACGGCTGTCGCCGGAAGAGATTTCGAAGCGGCGCGCCGCTTTCGATGCGCAGAAGAGCATCGCCAGGGAGCTGCGGCAAAGTCGATGACAGAAAAAAATGGGCGGGGGCAGACTGGGCGCAACCATTCACCTTGTCTGCCCCCTGGTGCAGAAGGGGGGAACCCATGAGCACCTGAAGTTTGCGCAACTGCCTTTTGAGGAGATGGGAGGAACCCCAATCGAACACATTGCGATGCAATATCCATAGCAATGGCCGTGCCAGACGCCGGAAGCAATCGCAACTATTCTTCAAGCTATTGATATTTATATATTAAATAATTTTGCGGAAATTTTGTTCAGCTCGGCTTCGACGTCTTCAGCCATTTGCCAAAGCGGTGCATCGCCTCTTCGAGCCTCTTGGGATCGCGCAAATAGCACATGCGCAGAAAACCCTCGCCACCCGGGCCAAAGGTTCCACCGGGGGCGAAGCCGACGCCTGCTTCATCGATGATGCGCAAGGTGGTGGCGAGCGAGTCCCGCATGCCGTCAAGAGCAAAAAACATATAGAAGGCACCTTTGGGCAATTCGAAGCGGATCTGGGGATGCTCGCGCAAAGACGCCGCAACCAGATCGCGGTTGGATCGCGCCTTCGCTACTTGCCCGGCCACGAAATCCTCGCCCGCATCGAGCGCCACGGTGCAACCCTGCTGCAGGAAGGCAGCGGTACCGGATGAATTGTACTGGATGATGCGCTCGATTGCCGAGGCCAGCGCTTTCGGCGCCTGCAGCCAGCCGACCCGCCATCCGGTCATCGCCCAGTTCTTGGAGAATGTGTTGGCGAGCAGCATCTGCTCTTCCGTATCGCAGATATCGAGGAAGGAGGGTGCGCGCGTTTCGCCGGTACCGCCATAATAGAAGCGGGCATAGACCTCATCGCCGATGATCCACAAACCGCGTTTGCGGCATTCATCGCGGATCGCCTTCAGATCATCGAGGCTCGCCGTCCAGCCCAATGGATTGGAGGGCGAATTGAGGACGATGGCCTTGCTCAGTGGCGATATCGCGGCAAATAGCTTGTCGAGATCGAGATGCCAGCGGCCATTGGCGAAATCGAGCAGCACTTCGACCGGCCTCGCGCCCGACAAGCGCATGTGTCCGGCATAATTCGGCCAGGCTGGAGTGGGCAGGACGATCTCGTCGCCCGCGCCGGCGATCATCTGGACGATGGTCTGGATCGCCTGCATGCCGCCGCTGGTAACGAAGAAATTCTCCGCATCGAATGGGCGGCCATAATGGCGGGTGTGATAGCGCGCCAAAGCTTCGCGCAAGGGCGGAATGCCGCGCTGCCAGGTGTAGAAAGTCTCGCCGCGGAGCAGGCTTTCAATCGCCGGGCGGCAGAAGGCTTCCGGTGTCGGCATATTGCATTCGCCCGACCAGACCGGGATGATATCCGCCCGCCCGATCCCGTGATTGACGGCGGAGATAATACCGGAATCCGGTTCGTTGCGGCTTGCCGCAGTGATGGCATTCAAGAGAGTACTGGTCATGCGCGGGGTCTTTACCAAAAAGAACCCGGGTGTCGAAACCCGGGTCCGTTGATCAGGGATGTGGAAATTCTATCTCCTCTTAGCAGGCGGCGGCGAATTGACCAGAGCGTCGCGGATTTCACCGAGAAGCTTCTCCGTCGGCGTTGGCGCCGGCGGTGGTGCCGGCGGCTGGGCCTTGCGCATCCGGTTCGAGACCTTGATCAGCTGGAACAGGACGAAGGCGACGCTCAGGAAATTGATCAGCACGGTGAGGAAACTGCCATAGGCCAATACTGCGCCTTGTTCCTTGGCAGCCGTCAATGTCGGCGCGGTGACCGTGGAGGAAAGGCCCCAGAAATAATTATTGAAATCGAGGCCGCCAGTGGCCCAACCGATGATCGGCATGATGATGTCATCGACGATCGATGTGACGATCTTGCTGAAAGCGGCGCCAATGATGACGCCGATGGCGAGATCGAAGGCATTGCCCTTGAAGGCGAAATCCCTGAATTCTTGCCACATGCTGCTCATCCCTTCTTGCTATGCAGACGATGCCCCGGTTTCCCGGGCCCCAAACGAGGAATTTGTACCTCAGTCACGCTACGGTTGAAAGCCGGTGCGCGGGGTCGCTAGAGTGTCCGAAACTAACCCGAGGTCCGATGTTCTATAGCTGGACCGTCCTGTTCGCCGGCCTCGCCTATGTCGGCCTCCTCTTCGCGGTGGCGAGCTACGGGGACCACAAGGCGCGCGGACGCGTGCCCGGAACGCCCAGACCCCTCATCTATGCCCTCTCACTCGGCGTATATTGCACCTCCTGGACCTATTTCGGCAGCGTCGGCGTCGCCTCGCGATCAGGTTTCGATTTCCTGCCCATCTATATTGGCCCGATCATCGTCTTCGTGGTCGGCTGGAAGCTTCTGCAGACAATCGTCGACATCGCCAAGCGGCAGAACATCACCTCGATCGCCGATTTCATTTCCGCCCGCTATGGCAAGAATGAGATGCTGGGCGCGATCGTCGCTCTCATCGCGGCGGTCGGCATCATTCCCTATATCTCGATCCAGCTCAAAGCAGTGTCCTTCGCGCTCCAGACCATGATGGTGACGCCCGGTTGGTCAGCTGCCGGCACTGCACCCTTGCCGATCACCGAAGACATCGCCTTCTTCGTCACCGCCGCCATGGCCGCCTTCGCCATGCTGTTCGGCACCCGCCATATCGACACGACCGAGCATCAGGACGGCCTTATGATGGCGATAGCGGTCGAATCGGTGGTCAAGCTCCTGGCCTTCATCGCTGCCGGTCTGTTCATTACCTTTATCATGATGGGCGGGCCCTCGGCGCTCCTCGAACAGGCCCGGCATGCGGCGGAAATCTCGCACCTGTTCAGCAAGGGCTTCGCCGGGGGCTCGTGGCTGACACAGACGCTCCTTGCCATGATCGCCATCATGCTGCTGCCGCGCCAGTTCCATGTCACGGTGGTCGAGAACGCCCATGACGGCGACATCAAGCGCGCCGCCTGGTTGTTCCCGCTCTATCTCGTGGCGATCAATATCTTCGTCGTGCCGATCGCCATTGCCGGCCTCATCATCTTCAAGCCGGGTTTTACCGATGGCGATACATTCGTGCTGGCGCTGCCGGTGCTTGCCGGCAGCCGGACCTTTGCCCTCATCGCCTTCCTCGGCGGCCTTTCAGCGGCGACCGCGATGGTCATCGTCGAGGCTGTCGCCCTCTCGATCATGGTCTGCAATAACCTGGTGATGCCAATCATGCTGCGCCGCCGCATGGAGCGGGCGCAGATCCATCGCGACATGGGAAGCGTCCTGATCACCATAAGGCGCTTCGCCATCGCGGTGATCCTGCTGCTCGCCTACAGCTACTACCGCATGATCGGATCGACCGCGGCCCTGGCGCAGATCGGTCTGATCTCTTTCGCCGCTGTCGCGCAATTCGCGCCCGCCTTCTTCGGCGGGCTCGTATGGAAGCGCGGCACAGCGCGGGGCGCCATGGCCGGAGTCACCACCGGTTTCGCGCTCTGGGCCTACACGCTGTTCCTGCCCTCCTTTGCTGATGCGGGATGGATCGACAGCAGCCTGATCACCCAGGGTCCCTTCGGCATCGGCCTGTTGCGTCCCCGCATGCTGTTCAATCTCGCTTTCGATCCCTT
>VAZZ01000375.1:0-1673 GCA_005884715.1 Alphaproteobacteria bacterium
TCACCGTGAACGCGGTCATGCCGGGCAATATCGCCACCGAGGGTCTGGCGGATCTCGGACCCGACTACGAAAAAACCATGTCAGCCTCGATCCCGCTGAAGCGCCTCGGCACGATCGAGGATATCGGCTACGCAGCACTCTATTTCGCCACCAAGGAGGCGGGCTATGTGACCGGCCAGACGATCATCATCGATGGTGGCCAGATCCTGCCTGAGTCCCTGGAAGCCATCAACCAGGCGTAACGACCGCCTGCTGACCGATTGTCGCATCCTCGACACATCTCACTTCGCACAAATTCGCGCGATGTCCTGGCGTGCCGCTCACCGGATCGCGGTTCGTCGCGTCCACGGTAAGATTGAAATTGGCGCCCTCCGCGGTGAACGGATCGTAGCCCGGCGCATCGAGTTCTTGGCAGGATTGCCACCAGCCATGCTCGCCAACGACGACGCGCGGATCGAGCTTGTCATTGAGGCGGGCCTTGGCTCGCATGCCGCCCGCCGGTGTCTCAACGGCGACCCAGCTGCCGGCCGCGATGCCGCGCGCCGATGCCGTGTCGGGATGCAGTTCGACCTCAGGGTACTGTGCGCGCTTTCGCAGGCTTGGCAAGGCGCGATGCTGCGTCTGGCAGAAGAGCGTGGGCTTCGCGCAAGTGAGCACCAGCGGGAACTGCGTGGCGAGATCGGGACGTGCGATGGGGCTCGTCCGCGGCTCAATGAATTCAGGAAGGGCCGCATAGCCGTGATCGAGAAAGACTTCCGACCACAGCTCGATCTTGCATGAGGGCGTCAGGAATCCTCTGGGGTTTCCCTGCGCATCGTTTTCCGCGTGTTTCGCATAATTGCACTGCAAGTCCACGCTTATGCCTTTCGGCTTGGCGCGAAGTTCATCGAGGCTCACACCACTGCGCGAGAGCTGCTCGCGGTAGCCGGCATCTATATCGCCCCTCCAGAACTGCTCGCCGAGGCCAAGCCGCTCGGCAAGCGCGAAAACGAACTCCGTATCCGAGCGAGCTTCACCCACAGGCGGCACGATCGCCTGGCGGAACTGGACGAGCGACTGCGCCTGCGCACTGATTTCGAAGCCCATCTTCAGTGCCTCGCGCTCGAAGCAGGAGGCAATGGGAAGCACGATGTCGGCGAGCGCAGCGGTCGGATTCATGAAGAGATCCCCATGCGCATAGAAATCGAGCGCTGCAAGCGCCGTGCGGCCGCGAACGGGATCGGCCTGCGCCAGGAGCAGGTTGGAGCCGAAGCCGATGAGCCCCCTCACCGGATAGGGAACGCCTTCGAGCACGGCGCGGTAGAAATCAGGCGTCGACACCATGTTCCAGCGCGCGGTGCCGAGTGGTCGTTCGGCAAAGCCAAGTGCAGGCTTCATCCGCTTGGCGGCAGGCAAATCGTCGCCTGTGATCGACACCGACGGAACGGCGGGAAGCAGCACATTGCCGCCCTGCACATCGAAGCTGCCCGTCAACGCATATAACAGTGCGATCGCACGCGCCGTTTCGGTGGCATTGGCATGCTGCTCATGTCCGCTCCAGGCGTAATAGGAGACAGGACGCGAGTGCCAGATAAGACTGGCGGTTTCCTCAAGCTGCGCCTTGCTGATCCAGCAGATCGACTCGACGGCATCGGGCGGATATTTCCGGCAAAGCGCAGCATAATGATCGAAGA
>VAZZ01000375.1:1687-3089 GCA_005884715.1 Alphaproteobacteria bacterium
GACCATCCCGCCGATAGTTGCGATGCGGCGGCGGCCGGTGAGCGCGACAGAATCGCTCGTGCATTCATAGCGGCCCATGGCCGGGCCAAAGGAGACCGGCTCACCGATCCTCTCGTTCCAGGCAACGTAGTGATTTTCCTCTCCACCCGTGGCAAGGTCGCTTGCCTTGAGGAGCCGCATTGTATCGGCACGCACAAGCAGCGGGCCATTCGTCCACTCGCGCATGAAGCGCCGATCATACCATTCGCGCTCGATCATCACATGGGCAAGGCCGAGCGCCAGCGCACCGTCTGTCCCTGGCCGCACCCTCAGCCACTGATCTGCCTTGTTTGCGAGCCCGGCATTGCGGGGATCGATGACAATGAGCTTCATGCCCCGCTTCAGCGCCTCGACGGTCGCCGTCGCATGGGTGAGCCGTGAGATCGAGGGATTGTAGCCCCAAAGGATCAGGCAGTACGAATTCTCGATATCCGCCATGGCTCCGCCGGCGCTGCCGGTCGCGACACTGGCGAAACCATAGGCATAGCGCGTGGCAAAGCCGCGGCCCCAGCCGCAGACGTCGAGAGGAAAGACGAGATTTGGCGTGCCGAATGCGTTCATTAGGCGGTTCACGAACACCATCGAGTCGGCAATCGCGGTCGTCGAGGGCGAAGACATGCTGAAGGCGACCGCCTCAGGCCCGTGCTCAGCCGCAATGCGGCGCATCGCCTTGGCGATCTCATCGAGCGCTGCGTCCCAGGAGATTTCCTCAAAACCCGGATCGCTTGCACCCTTTGGGTTGCGTCGACGCAGTGGCCGCTTGAGGCGATCCTTGCTGTAGACGAGTTCGGGCGCCGCACGGCCCTTGGCGCAAATGGCGGCGCCCGTCGGATGCGATGGATCGGGAGCGAGCCGCGTGAAGACACCGCCTTCAACGGTCGCAATGGTGCCGCAGCGTGCAATGCAGAGGCTGCAATAGCCGTTAACCTGTCGCGCTTCTCCACTATTAGGGATCATCGAGCACCTCCACTCCCCGGTTTCCTCCATTGTTCGAAATGAGGCAACAGCGCACCAGCTTCTTATTGTGCTCCCACTGCATCGACAATGCCACCCGGGCATTCGGTCTTGGTCGGCTGGGCGGCGGCGATCAAGTCCGCCAGCGAGGATTGAGGCGTGATGTCGCCGTTAAGGCCTATGGTGAGTTCCGAGATGATGAGCCTGCCATTGTCGCGCACGCACTGCATGCGCACCCGCGCGCCGGCGCCTGCGCCAAAACTCTGGTCGAAGGCCTTGCTTATGTCATTGAAAGACAGGAACTGGCCGATATGGCTGGCAAACAGCTTCTGCACGGCCGAGCCGTTCAAGGCCCGCATCACGCCGAGCGCGTCGGCGAAATATTCATCCATCGGCACGCCATAGCAGG
>VAZZ01000377.1 GCA_005884715.1 Alphaproteobacteria bacterium
TAGTTTCGAGGTTTCGCCATGCAGAATGAGGCGCCGTTCCTGCGCCTGACCGGCATATCCAAGCGCTTCGGCGGCGTGCGCGCATTGGATGGCATCGACTGGGAGGTCGAGCGCGGCGAGATCCATTGCCTCGTTGGCGAGAATGGCTGCGGCAAGTCGACCCTCATCAAGGCGGTCGCCGGCGTCCTTTCCCCTACTTCAGGCACAATCGAGATCGACGGCAAGAATGTCGAGCCGCTCGATCCCGCCCGCGCCAGGGCGCTCGGCATCCAGGTGATATTCCAGGATCTGTCGCTATTTCCCAATCTTTCGGTGGTCGAGAACATCGCCATCGAAAGCCATCTCGAACATACGCTGAAACCGGTGCGGAAAGACCGGATGCGCAAGATCGCCGAGGCCGTGCTCAAGCGTCTCGACTTCGGGCTCGATCTCGATGCCATCATATCCGATCTTTCCGTCGCTGAACGCCAGATCGTGGCGATCGCGCGCGGCCTCGCGGCGCAAGCGCGGCTCATCTTCATGGATGAGCCGACCTCCTCGCTCACGCGGGCCGAGGTCGACCGGCTGCTCGCGATCGTCTCGCGGCTCAAGGCCGATGGCATCGCGGTCGTCTTCGTGTCGCACCGTCTCGACGAAGTGGTCGAGATCGCCGAGCGCGTCACCGTCATGCGCGACGGCAAGAAGGTCGGCACCTGGCCAGTGGCTGAGGTCGATCAGAAGCGCATCGCCAATCTGATGACCGGACTCCAAATCGACCACTCGATCGTCGCACGGGACATGCGCACCGAGCCTGAGCTGCTCAAGGTCGAGAAATTGTCCCGGCGCGGTGAGTTCGCTGATATTGACTTCACCTTGCGGCGGGGCGAAGTGCTTGGCATCGTCGGGCTGCTGGGCTCTGGGCGCACCGAACTTGCCCTCACTCTGTTCGGCATGAACCGGGCCGATTCAGGCTCGATCATGCTCGCGGGCAAGCCGCTGAGACTGACGTCCAATCGCGACGCGGTCAGCGCCGGCATCGCGTATGTCTCCGAGGACCGGCTAGGCCTCGGCGTGATCCTGCCGCAATCGATCGGCGACAACATCATCCTTGCCGTCATGCGGGGCCTCGCAGGCCGGTTCAACCTGATCCCGGCCAGAAGCCGGCAAAAGCTTGCCGATGATTGGGTCAAGCGGCTCGCCATCAAGGTGGCGGGCACCGACCGGGCGGTGCAGACGCTCTCGGGCGGCAACCAGCAGCGTGTCGTGCTGGCCAAATGGCTCGCCACGCGGCCCAAGGTGTTGATCCTCGATTCGCCAACTGTCGGCGTCGATATCAAGAACAAGCAAGGCATTTACGAGGTCGTGGCCGAGCTCGCCCGTCAAGGTGTCGGGGTCATCTTGATCTCGGATGAAGTATCTGAAGTATTTGCCACCTGCGACCGGGTGCTGCACATGCGCAGCGGACGCATCATTGGAAGCGAAGTGCCGGGCAAGCTGAGCGAGCACGAGATGGAGGAACGCATCTATGCGTGAAAATGCGTCTTCGCCGCCCTTCCTGAAGACATTGCGCCGCCGCTCGGAATTCTGGCTCACAGCCGTGATCCTCGTCGTCGGCACTGTATTCGCGCTCACGGCCCGCGACTTCCTCTCGCTCGCCAATGTCATCGACTTGCTCGAGACCTATTCCGTCCAATCGATCATGGCCATGGGGCTGTTCGTCGTGCTGGTCTCGGGCGGCATCGACATCTCCTTCGCCGCCACTGCCTCCGTCGCGCAATATTGCGCCGCTCTTCTCGCAGCGCAGATGGGACTGCCGCCACCTTTGGTCATCCTCGCGGGACTTGCGATCGGAATCCTGCTCGGCTGCATCAATGCGGCGCTTGTCCATTACTTCCGCATCACCTCGATCATCGCGACCATCGCCATGATGAGCGTCTCCTTCTCGCTGCTCATGTATTTTTCCGGCGGCAAGTCGATCTACGACCTGCCCGATTGGTGGACCGACCGCGTCGTCTTCTTCGAGACCGAGACCGCTTCCGGCGATCTCGTCCGCATCACGCTGCCGATCGTGACCATGATTGTGGTGGCGCTCTTCACCTGGGCGTGGATGACGCGTTCATCGATCGGAAGACAGCTCTATGCCATGGGCGGAAATCCCGAAGCGGCGCGGCGCATCGGTATCGGCATCGGCAAGCTGCATTTCGTCGCTTACGGTTACCTGGGCTTCCTTGCAGCACTTGCGGGGCTCATGCAGGTGCACCGGGTCGGCGAGAGCGTTCCCAACGCCATGTATAATACCGAGCTCGCGGTGCTGTCGGCGGCTGTGCTGGGCGGTGCCAGCCTCACTGGCGGCGTCGGCACGGTACCAGGCGTGCTGCTCGGCATCGTGCTCCTTGCCATGCTGCAGAATGGCCTCAACCTGTTGGGCGTCTCCTCCTACTTCTTCCAGATCGTCATCGGCATCACCATCCTGATCTCGACCTCGATCACGGTGCTGAGCTCCAGGCGTGGCCGCCGTCATCGCATCATCGCCGAGGCCCCGGTCAATGCCTGATCCCGCGACGAACAGCCTTCAAAGTGCGAATGGCAGGCTCGCCGATCTCATGACGAGGCTGCGGTCAGGGCTGCCCGGCGGCCATTTGGGCCTCGCTATCCTGCTCCTGGTCCTCATCCTCGGCTTCTCGTCTTTCGTGCCCGATTTCCTGAGCGCCGGCACGCTGCAATCCTTCATGTACCAATTGCCGCTCCTTGGCCTCCTTTCGCTTGCCATGGTCGTTCCCTTGATCACCGGCGGGCTCAATCTCGCCATCATCGCCACGACCAACCAGTGCGCGCTTCTGATGGTGTGGATCATGCAGACCATGATCACCGCCGATACCAGTTCCAGCACCACGGCCGGCGTCATCTTTCTGGCGCTCGCCTTGGGCTTCGCTTTGTGCCTGATGATCGGTTTCATCACCGGCAGCCTGGTCGCCTATACCGGCGTTCATCCCATTCTGGTGACGCTCGGCACCAAATCGCTGATCGACGGCATCAGCATCTATCTGACGCGCGGCATGGCGCTCTCGGGCGTGCCGGAGACATTCGCGCGGGCCGGCAGCGCCACCCTCTTCGGCGTGCCGTTGATCTTCATCGTCCTCGTCATCATGGCGATCATGGTCGGCGTCATCCTCAAGCGTACCGCCTTCGGCATTTCCTGCGCCATGAATCGACACGCGCCGCGTGCTGGTCGGCGTCTATGTCATGTCGAGCCTGACCTGCTTCGTGGCGGCGCTCGTGATGCTTGCTACCTTCAACTCGGCCAGCGCCGACTATGCCCAATCCTATCTCCTGGTGACGATCCTCGCCGCGGTTCTGGGCGGCGTCGATCCCTTCGGCGGCTTCGGCACGGTGACGGGCCTGATGCTGGCACTGGCGATCCTGCAGATCATCTCTTCCGGCTTCAACCAGTTCGGCCTGAGCAATTACCTCACTGTTGCCATCTGGGGTGCGATCCTGATCTTCGTCGTGATGGTGCAGACGATGCGGCCCTATTTCCAGCATCTGTTGTCGATGCTGTCGGATCGCAGCAAATGACAGGCGCATCGGACCGAAAAGTGTATGCGGTTTTCGGACAATCCGATGCGCAAAAACAAAAGGATAGAGCGCCAAGCCGA
>VAZZ01000378.1 GCA_005884715.1 Alphaproteobacteria bacterium
CTCTTTCGCAGATATACGGCGGAATATAAGAGCCCTCACCCGCCCTTCGGGCACCCTCTCCCATTGCTTCGCAACGGGCGAGGGGGAAATCTCAGCGAGAAGGAAAGCTTACTACACGCCAGCCTGAGCCCGCACCTCATCGAGATAGATCTCTCTCAGCTTGCGCACCGTGGGGCCTGGCTGGCCGCCGCCAATGCGCTTGCCGTCGATCTCGACGATCGGCAGGACGAAGTTGGATGCGCTGGTGAGGAAGGCCTCATCCGCCGCATAGGCCTCGTCCGGCGTGAACAGGCGCTCCTCGATGGTGACGCCATGCTCCTTCGCCATGCGGAACAGCATACGCCGCGTGCAGCCGGCGAGGATGCTGTTGGAGAGGGCGCGCGTGATGACCCTGCCGTCTTTGACGATATAGGCGTTGGACGATGTGCCCTCGGTGATCTTGCCGTCCTCGATCATCCAGCCTTCGAAGGCACCCTGTTCATAGGCTCTCTGCTTGCCGAGCACCGGCGCCAGCAGCATCACCGATTTGATGTCGCGCCGCGCCCAGCGGATATCGGGAATGGTGACGACCTTGACGCCGGTCACCGCATAGGGATTGTCGAGAAGCTTCTGGACCTGCGTGAAGGCGATGAGCGTCGATTTCGTTTCCTTGGGGAATTTGAAATCGCGGTCGGCAGAGCCGCGTGTCACCTGCATATAGATGATGCCTTCATCGAGCTTGTTGCGCTTGATGAGCTCCTCATGCATCTGGCGCAGCTCAGCCTTGCTGCACGGCCAGGACATCTCGATCTCTTTAAGCGAACGCTCGAGCCGCTCCATATGCGGGTCATAGTCGACGAGCTTGCCGCCGACGACCGCCGTCACCTCATAGACACCATCGGCGAAGAGAAAGCCGCGATCGAAGATCGACACCTTCCCCTGGTCTTCCGGCACATAGCTTCCATTCACATAGACGACGCGGCTCATCTTTCATTCCCTCATAGGTGAAGGCAGTCTCAAACCAGATTTTCGCAAGAAAATCCATGGGGGTTGTGTCCGCCCCCCTGGCCCGGCTAGGTAACTGCCGTTCAACAGCCACCAAGGATATCATGCCCTCCCGGATCACGGACGCCTCGGTCGAGGCGATGCTGACGCGTGAAAAAGCCCAATTTCTCCAGCGCAACCCGAAATCCAGGACCCTTGCGGAAGAGTCTTCCAGACATTGGCTACAGGGCGTGCCGATGCACTGGATGGTCGATTGGGGCACCCCTTTTCCCTTGTTCATCGAACGCGCTTCCGGCGCCGATCTGACCGATGCCGACGGCAATGCTTATGTCGATTTCTGTCTCGGCGACACCGGTGCCATGTTCGGCCACAGCCCGCCCGAGCTTGCCCGGACATTGCGCCAGGCAAGCGAAGATGGCTTCACCACCATGCTGCCCTCGCCCGACGCGGCGATTGTCGGCCGCCTCCTGGCCGAGCGCTTCGGCCTGCCCTATTGGCAGGTGACGGCGACCGCTTCCGACGCCAACCGCTCGACTTTACGCTGGTGCCGCGCCATCACCGGACGGAAAAAGATCCTCATCTTCAATGGCTGTTATCCTGGTGCCGTCGATGAGACTTTCGTCAGTCTCGAAGACGGCAAGCAGAAGCCCGATCCGGCATTGATCGGCGAGCCGCGCGATCTCAACGAACTGACCCGCGTCGTCGAATTCAACGACATCCCAGCACTTGAAGCCGCTCTCGCGCCCGGCGATGTCGCTTGCGTCCTGG
>VAZZ01000380.1 GCA_005884715.1 Alphaproteobacteria bacterium
GGCAAGATCGACGAAAAGGCGCTCGAAAAGGCGCTCTCCAAGGTGATGGACCTGACGCCGCGCGGCATCCGCAACCATCTCGGCCTCAACAAGCCGATCTATGCGCGCACCTCCTCCTATGGCCATTTCGGCCGGAAGTCGCAAGGCGATGGCGGCTTCTCCTGGGAGAAGACCGATCTCGTCAAGGCACTCAAAGCTGCGGTGAAGTGAGCGAAAAGGAACGGCGTTTCCAGTTCTATGGACGGCGCAAGGGCAAGACCTTGCGCCCGCATCACGCCAAACTGATCACCGAGCTCCTGCCGCAACTCCAATTCGATCCGGCGCACTTCGATTTCACGCGCAAGCCTGTCAGGCTGGAGATCGGCTTTGGCGGCGGCGAACACCTGGCACATCAGGCCGAACTCCATCGCGATATCGCTTTCATCGGCGCCGAGCCCTTCGTCAATGGCGTGGCGAAACTTCTCGCCTTCATCGAAGCGAGGAATCTGCAGAATGTTTCCATCCATGCGGGCGATGTGCGCGAACTCTTCGATCTCCTGCCCGATCATTCGCTCGAGCGCATCTATCTGCTCTATCCCGATCCCTGGCCGAAAACGCGCCATCACCGCCGGCGTCTCGTGTCTCCGGAAAATCTCAAGCAGTTCCATCGGCTCCTGAAACCTGGCGGTCTGTTCCTGTTCGCCAGCGACATCGATCATTATGTCGAGTGGACCTTGTTCGAGATGCGCAAGGTGCCTGGCTTCACCTGGCTGGCCGAAAGTGCCGGCGATCGGCGCCAGCCTTTCCCCGATTGGGTGGAAACGCGCTATGAAGCCAAGGCCAAGCGGGAAGGGCGCATGCCGAGCTATCTGATGTTCAGGAGGGATTGAGGTTGGGCGCTTGTAATTTCTCCCTCAACCCCTCACCCTGAGGTGCGAGCGAAGCGAGCCTCGAAGGGTCCCTGCAGGATTGATAAGTATGGCTTGGGTGTACATTCTGCAATGCGCCGACGATAGCTATTACACGGGCATGACGCGATCCGAAGAACCCGATCAGCGACTCTCCGAACATCAAATGAAACTCTCAGCAGGCGCCTACACGGCATCGCGACGGTTCGTTTGGTTTATTCGGAGTATTTCGACGTTATTGCCGATGCGATCTTTGCCGAGCGAAAGATCAAGGGATGGTCGCGGGCGAAGAAAGAAGCTCTGATCCAAGGAGATTGGAAACTGGTTCAAGTTCTTTCGAAACGGCGTGGCGGCAAAGACACCGCCACATCCTGAGGGACCCTTCGAGGCTCGCTGCGCTCGCACCTCAGGGTGAGGGTTTTCACGAGAGGTTACCTCATCAGCTTCTTCGCCGCGAGTTTTGCGAGATAGGCGGGCCAGCGGGTTTTCTCATCGCGGCCAAGCTCGCGCAGATAGGCCCAGGTATAGAGGCCGGTATCGTGGCTATCATCGAAGATGATACGCAACGCATAGTGCCCGACAGGCGCCAGGCGCAGGATGCGCACATTCTTCTTGCCGGGAACAGTGACTTCCTGCCCCGGCCCATGGCCCTTCACTTCGGCACTCGGGCTTTCGACGCGCAGATATTCGGCGGCGAGCGCATAGGTCTCGTTCGGACCATACTGGACTTCGAGAATGCGTCCGTGATCCTTGAGGCGGATTTCCTCCGGCGGATCGCTACTCATTTTCGCCGAGTTCGCGCGCCTCATCCGCCAACATGATCGGGATGCCGTCGCGGATCGGATAGGCAAGGCGCGCCGCGCGCGATACCAGTTCCTGCTTCTCGCGATCATATTCCAATCTCGTCTTGGTCAACGGGCAGACCAGGATTTCGAGAAGCTTGGGATCGGTTTGCCGGCTCATGGCCATCTCAATGAAGGCCGGGAACGCTGCCCGAGCCCGAGCGCGCCAGCGCCATTTCGGTGAGCGCGATCAGCACGTCGGCGCGGGATTTCAAATCCTTGGCCTCGAGCAGCGCCTGCTTGTCGCGTGGCGCATGCGGGGCGAGGACGGCCAGCGTATTGACCAGCGCCTCGGTCGAGGCGGCCTTCACCTGATCCCAATCGGCGCTCATGTCATTGGCAGCGAGATAGTCCTGGAACACCTTGAGAAGCGAGGTGCGATCGACCGCCTCATCATCCTCGGCATCGACGAGATCGCTGGCGAAGCCCGAGAAATCGGCCTCGATCTGGCGGTAAGGCTTGTCGGAGCCGATCTCCTTGCCGATGGTGAAGCGGCAAATGCCCGAGAGCGTGATGAGGATGCGGCCATCCGGCGTCTCGGCGAAGGAGCTGATGCGTCCGGCGCAGCCGACCTGCTTCAAGGCAGGCGAGCCCGACAGATCAGCATCTTCGATATCGGGCTGGATCATGCCGATGAGGCGGTCGCCTGCGAGCGCGTCCGACACCATGGCGAGATAGCGCGGCTCGAAGATATTGAGCGGCAATTCGGCATGCGGCAGGAGCAGCGCCCCGGGCAGCGGAAAAACCTTGAGAAGGCGCGGCAGATCCGCGGCTGAGCGATACTGGTCGATGAAACCCATGGCTGATTATGAGAACAGAATAGAGGACAATTTGCGGCGCCCCTGGAGGGTGAATTCGTCCTTGGAGCCCCAGGCCTCGAAGAATTTGACCAGCTGCTTGCGCGCCGCCTCTTCATTCCAGTCGCGCTTGCGCCGGACGATATGGAGGAGGTGGTCCAAGGCTTCCTGTTTCTTGCCCGCCGCATTGAGCGCCACCGCCAGATCAAGGCGGGACTGATGGTCATCGCCATTGGCTTCGATGGCGCGGGTGAGATTGGCGATTTCGCCGTGATCGACCGGCGTCTGCGCAAGCTCGAGCGCTGCCTTGGCACTCAGCACTTCAGGGTCATTGACCTTGGCCGGAGGCACCAGCGCCAGAGTGGCCTTGGCCTGTTCGAGATCGCCCGAGGCGATCTGGCATCTGGCGAGGCCAGCTATGGCGCCCGCATGTTCGCGATCGACGCCCAGGACCTGAGCAAATATCTGGGCCGCCCCG
>VAZZ01000379.1 GCA_005884715.1 Alphaproteobacteria bacterium
GAGATCGTGTCGGGCAGGAAGCCATTGGCAAGCATGGCGCGCGCCGTTTTGAAGGCGAAAGAGCCCATGCCATGGCCGATATCGAAGAGGACGCCGCGCTTGCGCGCGGCAAGCACGGCGGGCTTGACGGTTCCCTGCGCCGTCGCCGGCGCATTGGGGAACGGCCTGAAGGCATGGGTCAGCACATCGCCAGGCCGCAGTTTGGCCAGCACGTCTTCATAGGTGGGCGGCGGCTCGTCGATATGCGCCATCAGCGGGATGCCCGCTTCCTCGGCCGCCTGCAAGGCGACATCGAGAGGGGCGATGCCCTGATCGCCGGAAGCGTGCCGGCCGACCCTGACCTTGATACCGATGACATGCTGAGGATACTCGGCTGCGATCTTGACCGCGCCGCGCGGATCCATGAGGCGCATGTCTTCGCTCTCGCCGACATGCACATCGCGCGAAAAACCATAGATGCCGGCATGCGACACATGCAGATAGGCGAAGACGCGCGAGCGTGCCGTCTCGATCACATGCTTGGCGAAACCGGGGAAGTTGCCGGGACCGGCGGAGCCCGTATCGACGGAAGTGGTGACGCCGCTCTTCTTGGCATAGAAATCCGGATCGACGCTGAGCGATGTGCCGCCCCAATAGACATGGGTGTGAAGATCGATGAGGCCCGGCGTCACGATGAAGCCGCTCACATCCTTGACGCGGGCGTTGCTGCCGCGCTTCAGATTGGGGCCAATGCCCGACACCTTGCCCTCGGCAAAGCCCACATCGACAAGCGAATCGAGGGACTGCGAGGGGTCGATGACGCGGCCGCCGGTCAGGATGAGGTCGTGTGGCATGAGAGATACTTTGTTTCAGTGGGGACGGCGGGGTGCGGCGACGAGAGGAAGCTCCTCGAAGAGGGAGGGCGCATTGTCGATTCTTGCGCGCTCGATGGCAAGCATGCGGAATTTGGTCTGAACCCCGCCGGTCGCCGAGAAGCCACCGGTCTTGCCGTTTGCCGCCAGCACGCGGTGGCAGGGCACGATGATCGGGAAGGGATTGCGTCCGAGCGCCCGGCCGACCTCGCGCGCCAGCAGCGGATCGCCGAGCTCCCTGGCGATCTCGCCATAGGTGCGGGTCGCCCCGGGTGAAATGCGCCGCGCGACGTCATAGACGCGCTTGTTGAAGCCTGGCACCGCGGCCTCATCGAGAAGGATATCGCTGAGATCATCGGATTCACCGCGAAGCAGCGCCTGGATGCGTTCGATCGTTCGAGCAACGCCAGGCGGTGGTGCGCATTCCTTGGCCTTCGGATAGCGCGCTATGAAACGCGACCGCAAGCGGTCCTCCTCGTCTTCCGGCAAGCTGACACCGGCAATGCCGTCAGCGCTCCACGCGATACCGCAGGTGCCGATCGCGGTCTGGAAAAAACTATAGGACAGCGGTTTTTTCATCTCCACGTGAAATCTCGCACCATATCGATGGCATCGACAAGGCCCACGCGTTCGATGCGCATGCCCGGTGGAAATGCGGTGCAGAAACGCGACGCGAGCCTTGGATCGAGCACCACGAAGGCGCCGCGATCGCCCTCGCGCCGGATCAGCCGGCCGAAAGCCTGGCGCAGGCGCAGGCGCACCGTCATATCGGTATAGGCCTGGCCGCCGAAGGCCGTGCGCCGGGCGCGTTCGAGGATCGTCGGCGTGCCCCAGGGCACCCGGTCGAGCACGATGAGGCGCAGTGCATCGCCCGGCACATCGACGCCGTCCCTGACTGCATCGGTGCCGAGGAGGCAGGCATCGCGCTCGGCGCGGAACATGTCGACCAGCGTGCCGGTATCCATCGGATCGACATGCTGCGCATAGAGCGCCAGTCCCGCCTGCGCCATCGGCTGCACCAGCCTCTTATAGACGGCACGCAGGCGCGAGATGGCAGTGAACAGGCCGAGGCCCCCGCCGCGCGAGGCGGTGAAGAGTTCGCGATAGGCGGCCGCGAGCTGGTCCATATCCTCGCGATTGACATCGTTCACTACGAGGATGCGGCTCGCATTGCGGTAGTCGAAGGGCGAGTCATAGCTCACCCGCTTGACCGGATAGGGCAGATGCACGGCACCGGTGCGCATCTCTGCATTGGTCCAGTCCTCCGGCGCTTCCGGCGGTCGGTCCTTGAGTGTCGCTGAGGTGATGACGACGCCGTCGGCTTCCTTGAGCACGATGAGCGCCAGAGGCTCGGTCGGATCGATCCAGTGGCTGTGCAAGCCGACATCGGCTTCGCGCCCGAAGATCTGGTCGACCGAGAACCATTCGACGAACAGCGCATTGGGCTTGTCGAGGAGGCGCTCGATCATGTCGATCCAGCTGCCGACCATGAGTTCGCCGCGCCTTCTCAGCGAGCGCGCCACCGCTTCGATGCGTCCGCGGTCATGGGTCGAAAGCTCGACCGCCTTATCGTCGAGCTTCTTGGCGAGCGCATTGGCGAGATTGGCCATTGGCCGCTTGAGATCGATCAGGGCGGCGGCGAGTTCACCGCCCGCCGCGGCGAGACCCTCCACCAAGGGTGCGCAATCGGTTTCGAGCGTCTGGCCGGAATTCTGCTCAGCCCGCGCCAGCACCTGCTGGCGCACCAGCGAGAGGAAGCATTCGGCGGCTCCCTCAGGCGTTCCGGCCTGAATGCGCCTTGTCCAGCCGGGACCGGGCAGCGCATGGGCCGATGAGAGCACCTCCTTCAGATGTTTCTCGGCCAGTTCATCATCGGCGACGAGATCGCCGACCCGCTCTTTCAACCCGCGCCCGCGCCGGCCGGCCGATTCCGGGCCTCTCAGCCAGCGCCTGAGTTCTGCGGTTTCGAGCGCGGTCAGATGGCCGGAAAAAGCACTGTCGGAGGCATCGAAGAGATGATGGCCCTCATCGAAGACCAGCCGGCGCAGATCCTGTGGCGCCGAGGATTCTTCCTTGGTCGCTGTGAAACCCAAGGCGTGATCGACGGCGGCCTTGCGCAAGACCAATGCGTGATTGGCGATGACGAGATCGGCCTTGCGGCCCTGCACCATGGCGCGCTCGATGAAGCATTTGCGGTAATGCGGACAGGCCGAATAGATGCATTCGCCGCGCCGGTCGGTGAGGCCGAGGGATGAGGGCGAGATGGTGCGGTTTTCGCCGTCAAAGGCGACATCGTTGAAGAGAGGCAGGAGCCAGGAGGGAAAATCGCCGCCCACCATGTCGCCGTCGCGACTGGCGCGGACCCAGCGGGCGATGAGGGCGGCAAGAAGTGCCGAGCGTGGATTGGCCGAGCTGAGCTTGCCGAAGGCCTCCTGCAGATTGAGCAGGCACACATAGTTCTCTCGGCCCTTGCGGATGACGATGCGCTCGCGCCGTTCGTCGGGATCGGCGACGATGCGGTGGGTTTCCTGGTCGATCTGACGTTGCAGGTTCTTGGTATAGGTCGAGATCCACACCGGCGCGTTGTTCTTGCGCGCCCACAGCCAGGAGGGGGCGAGATAGCCGAGTGTCTTGCCGAGGCCAGTGCCGGCTTCGGCGAGGAGTATGTGATTGGCCGTCTTGTCGTCGCGCGGCTGGAAGACATGGGTGGTGGTTGCCGCATAATCCTTCTGCTCGAGGCGCATTTCGGCATCGCAACCCAGTATGCGGTCGAGGAAATCCTTCGCTTCCTCAGGTGTCACGCCGTGATGTGAGCCGGGCGGCCTGCCGCCATCATCTTCCCATTCATCGATCCGGTCCCAAACATTGAGGCCGGTGACGAAGGTAGCGATATCGAGGCGCGGATTGGCCTTCATCAGCTCGCTCGTGACGGCCCTCGCCCAGGGCCAGTTGGCGCGGGCGAGGAAGTTTGCGATTTCGGCCGTCTCGCGCGTCAGCGGATAGTTGGGGCTCGAAAGCCGCGCCAGGAGATCATCGGCAATGGCGCGCAAAATGGCGGTCTCTTCGCCTGAGAGATCGAGATTAAGCGAGCGCGCCAAGCCTTTGGGCGTCGGAGTAGCGAAGCGAGCCGGGCAGACGAAGGCGAAGAGTTCGGCCACATCGAGATGCTTCTGCTCGCGCGCCTGACGGATCAGGTTGCGCTGCGCTTCAGCGGCGAAGCCCAGTCTGCCGACGACGAAAGCCGAATGACAGAGGAGATGGGGTTCGCGGATGAGATGTGTCAGCGCTTCCCCCGCCTCGAGCCTTCTGCCGTTGTCGAGCTTGAGCACGACCCCATCGAGGACGGCGGCGGGCGCTGTCAGGCTCTGCGGGAAAAGCAGTTCGGAGGAGAGAGACATGGGCTGGGAACATACAGTGATCAAAGGGGCGGGTACAGGAAATCTCTCGAGCATCGGCCCGAAAAGTCATGGCCGCTCCGTGAGGCGGCCATTTTCAGATTATTGTGATCGGCGCTCTGGAACCACGGTCGATCGGAAGGCATTCCTCCTCCTCAATCAGGAGGAAAGCCATGGAGCAGAAATATATCGATCTCTTCGACCGCTATACGCATGGTCAGATGAAGCGCCGCGATTTCCTCGAAAGGCTGACGCTCCTGGCGGGCGGGACGACTGCGGCCTCGGCTCTCCTGCCGGCGCTCGAAAACAACTATGCTAAAGCCGAGATGGTGGCCGAGAACGACACCCGCATCCTGCCCGAGACGCTGAGCTATGAATCGACCATTGGCAAGCTGTCAGGCTATCTCGTCAAGCAAAAGGAATTTCCCAAAGCCGGCGGGGTCATCGTCATTTCCGAGAATCGCGGCCTCAATCCGCATATCAAGGATGTAGCGCGTCGCCTCGCGACGGAAGGCTTCCTGGCTCTGGCGCCCGATTATCTCAGTATCAGGGGAGGAACGCCGAATGATGAGGACAAGGCCCGCGACTTGATCGACACGCTGAAGCCCGAAGAGACTGTCGTCATATCGCGCGCCAGCCTTGCAACCCTTGCGGCGCGCGCCGACTGCACCGGCAAGGTCGCCGCTGTCGGTTTCTGCTGGGGTGGCGGCAAGGTGAATGAACTGGCGGTGGCCGAGCCCGCTCTCGCCGCCGGTGTTGCTTATTATGGCGCCCAGCCCAAGGCCAATCAGGTACCTGCCATCAAGGCGCCCCTGCTGCTCCATTATGCAGGGCTCGATGAGCGTATCAATGCCGGCATCCCGGATTTCGAGAAGGCGCTGAAGGCCAACGGCAAATTCTATGAGCTCTACATGTATGAGGGCGCCAACCACGCCTTTAACAACGACACTAATGCGGCGCGCTACAACAAGGATGCGGCCGAATTGGCCTGGAGCCGCACAGTGGAATTCCTTCGCAAGAACCTGGCGACTGCCTGAAGTTTAGGCACTGTTTGCGGATGGCTCCCATCCGCAATACTGCCTTGTCTTGGGCGCGCAGAACGCGACAGAATGCGGCGCGCAAGGCCCTCTGCCCTGCGTCAACCATCGCGATCGCGGGCCCGCGGTCTCATGCAAACCCAAAATCAAGGAGTGTCGACAATGGAGTTCAGGCAGCTTGGCGGCTCGGGATTCAAGGTGCCTGCCCTCAGCATGGGGACCGGCACCTTCGGCGGCGGCAATGAATTCTTCAAGGCCTGGGGTTCGAGCGGCCCAGAGGAGGCGACGAAGCTCGTCAGCATCTGTCTCGATGCCGGGGTCACCATGTTCGACACCGCCGATGTCTACTCCAATGGTCTTTCAGAGGAGGTCCTCGGCAAGGCGATCAAGGGCCGCCGCGACAAAGTGCTGATCTCGACCAAGGCCACTTTCCGCTTTTCCGACGAGCCGAATGATGTCGGCTCATCGCGCCAGCATCTGATCAAGGCGATCGAGGGGAGCCTGAAGCGGCTCGGCACCGATGTGATCGATCTCTTCCAGTTGCATGGCTTCGATGCCATGACCCCGATCGAGGAAGTGACCTCGACACTCGATGATCTCGTGCGCCATGGCAAGATCCGCTATCTCGGCTGCTCGAATTTCTCCGGCTGGCATCTGATGAAGTCGCTCGCTGTGCAGGAGCGCTATGGCTATTCCCGCTATGTCGCGCATCAGGCCTATTATTCGCTGGTTGGGCGCGATTATGAGCTGGAGCTCATGCCGCTTGCCCTCGATCAGGGCGTTGGCTGCGTGGTATGGTCGCCACTGGGATGGGGCCGTCTCACCGGCAAACTGCGCAGAGGCAGCCCACCGCCCAAGCAGAGCCGCCTGCCCAAGACCGCCGATGACGGTCCGCCGGTGCCGGATGATTATCTCTACAAAGTAGTTGATGCGCTCGATGAGGTAGCAAAGGAGACCGGTAAATCCGTTCCGCAGATCGCCCTCAATTGGCTGCTGCAGCGACCGAGTGTATCGACGGTGATCATTGGCGCCCGCAACGAGGAGCAGTTGCGCCTGAACCTCGGCTCGGTCGGCTGGAACCTCACCAAGGACCAGGTGGCGAAGCTCGATGCCGCAAGCCTCACCACCGCACCCTATCCTTATTGGCATCAACTGGGCTTTACAGAGCGCAATCCCTTCCCGGTCGGCCGAGGTTGACGCAGCCGATCACGGCTTATAGAGCAGGGGCTCGGCAAATCCTGGTTTGCCGGGCTTTTTCAACTCGTTCAGCAAAGACAGGAAGATGATCGACCAGCTCCTTCGCGCCGCCGCTCTCGACAGCAAGGCGTGGCCTTTCGAAGAGGCCCGCAAGCTCTTGGAGCGCGTGAAGGGTAAGAAACACCCCATGAAGGAAGTCTTGTTCGAGACCGGCTATGGTCCCTCAGGCCTCCCGCATATTGGCACTTTCGGCGAAGTGGCGCGCACCTCCATGGTGCGCCACGCCTTCGAGACCATGTCGGATATCCCGACGAGGCTTCTCTGCTTCTCCGACGATATGGACGGTCTGCGCAAGGTGCCGGACAATATCCCGAACAAGGAGATGGTCGTCCAGCATCTCGGTCACAAACTCACCACCATTCCCGATCCCTTCGGCAAATATGAGAGCTTCGGCCATCACAATAATGCGATGCTGCGCCGTTTCCTCGATGCTTATGGCTTCCAGTATGAATTCGCCAGCGCCACGGACTACTACACCTCCGGGCGCTTCGATAAGGCTCTGTTGCGGGCGCTCGCATGCTATGACGAGATCATGGCGATCATGCTGCCGTCCTTGCGCGAGGAGCGATCTCAAACCTATTCGCCTTTTCTCCCGGTTCATCCCGAGTCGGGCGTCGTCATGCAGGTGCCGATCGAAAGCAGGGATGTGGAGGCGGGCACTATCGTCTGGCGCGATCCGCAATCCGGCAAGACCTATGAGACGCTTGTGACGGGAGGGAATTGCAAACTGCAGTGGAAGCCCGACTGGGCAATGCGCTGGCATGCGCTCGACGTCGATTATGAAATGTCGGGCAAGGACCTCATCGATTCGGTGAAGCTTGCCAGCCGCATCTGCAAGGTCCTCGGATCGCCGCCGCCCGACGGCTTCAACTACGAGCTCTTTCTCGACGAGAAAGGCCAGAAGATCTCGAAATCGAAGGGCAACGGCCTCACCATCGATGAATGGCTGACATATGCCGGTCCAGAGAGCCTGCAGCTCTTCATGTATTCGAAGCCGCGCGAGGCCAAGAAGCTCTATTTCGATGTGATCCCGCGGGCCGTCGATGATTATCAGGCTTTTCTCGACGCCTATGGCCGCCAGGACCTGGCGCAAAAGCTCGCCAATCCCGTCTGGCATATTCATCAGGGCTCGCCGCCGGCACCCGAAGTGCTGGTCACCCAGCAGGACGGACGCACCCAGGTCGTGTCCTTCGCGCTCCTGCTCAACCTCGTGGCCGTCGCCAATGCCGAGAGCAAGGATGTGCTCTGGGCTTTTCTCAAGCGCTATGCGCCACAGGTTTCGCCCGAGACGCATCCCCGCCTCGATGCGATGGTCGGCTATGCCATCCGCTATTTCCAGGATTTCGTGAAGCCGCAGAAGAAATATCGCCAGGCGACCAGCGATGAACGCCAGGCGCTGGAAGATCTCTCCGCCGCGTTGGGCCGCTTACCGAAGGAAGCGACGTCGGAACAGATCCAGCAGGCCGTCTATGATATCGGCCGCCGCGATCCTTATAAGACGGTGCAGAAGGACGGCTCGGTGGGCGTGTCGCTCGCCTGGTTCAACACGCTCTATCAGGTGTTGCTGGGTGAAGAGAAAGGCCCGCGCTTTGGTTCATTCGCCGCCCTTTACGGCATCGACAATACGCGGGCACTCATCGGCAAGGCTCTGAAAGGCGATTTGGGATAAGAACTGACTGTTCCAGATTACGGGCTGTGCGGCCCGCCGCTTCCCTTGCCTGGGTTATTAGCTTCGGGCGTCCCATTACCTTCCTCGCCATTGCCGAAACCACTGTTCGAGTGGCCGGCGGGCGCGGGCGGCCCGGAGGGGGGCGGTCCAGGCGGTTCAGGGGGCGCGGCAGCTTGCACGGTTGGCGATATGATATCGAGCGTTCTCCGCGCGATGCGGCTTAAGCAGGAGCCCTGTCGGAATTGCGAAGTGAACCGCTGCTGATTAGCGAGGAGCGGGAAAACCTGGCCGATATTCAGGCCAGAATCAATGCCGCTGCTGAGCGGTTGGGGGTTGCTGACTCCGCCGCGGCCGCCCACCAGAAAATCGCAGCCGCGCTTCAGCACAGAAACTCACATTGCCGCGGAACAGCAGGATATAGACCTTGCCGTTCCTGATGGTGAAATCGAAGGCCGTGCCGCGGATGCCGATCGTGCCATAGGGTGTCGCAACCTTATGGCCGGCAAACGCTCCACTGATATATCGGAAAGCGCCCTTGGAGGCCTGGATGCTGGTTTGCCCAACTGTCCGCTGGCCCTTGTAGATGAATTTGTCGATGGTCACCGAGGCGGAAGGTCCCACAGCGAGCTTCGTGCCGTCATCGAATTCGAACTGGCCAAGGCCGGTCGCGTTGGTTTTCACCACATCGTTGAAGAACAATGGCGATGATTTCTGCAGTGTGCGCCCGCCGGCGCTGACCGTCGTTGAGGCGCTGACAGTGGTGCCGATCGGTGCGGCAGCAATGGCGGGATTGCTGGCAATTAAGGTACCGAATAATAAAATTGTAGCGATCCGGTGCATGGGACTCATGAACACTCCTCCAGGCCGAGTTCTGACACTCTCTCTCAATCGGTCGCGCGATTTTAACCCTAGGTTAAGCATATGCTGATTGTCAAACGCGAATTTGCCTGGAAGCGCCCTCAAATGCTTTATTCGTCAAATACTTGC
>VAZZ01000051.1 GCA_005884715.1 Alphaproteobacteria bacterium
GGCCATCTGGACGCGGCCGAAAGCCGACATCACGCCCGACCAGTACAAGGAATTCTTCGGCCATATCACTGGCGCCTATTCCGACCCGGCGCTGACGCTGCACTACAAGGCGGAAGGGCGGCATGAATATACCGTGCTGCTGTTCGTGCCGGGCGAGAAGCCCTTCGATCTCTATGACCCGGAGCGGCGCGGACGACAGAAACTCTATGTGCGGCGCATCTTCATCACCAATGACGCCGAATTGCTGCCGCCATACTTGCGCTTCGTCAGGGGCGTGATCGATTCAGAGGACATGCCGCTCAATATCTCGCGCGAGATGCTGCAGCACAATCCGCAAGTGGCGGCGATCCGCAAGGCTGTCACCAACAAAGTGCTGGCCGAGCTCAAAAAATGCTTCGAGACCGACGCGAAGAAGGCAGACGACATTTGGGCCGCCTTCGGCCCGGTGATCAAGGAGGGCCTCTATGAGGATATGGAGCGGCGCGACCAGCTCTATGAGATCGTCCGCTTCAACACGACGAAGCGCGAAGGCGTGACCCTCAAGGACTATGTCTCAGACCTCAGGCAAAACCAGACGGCGATCTATTATCTCACCGCCGAGGATGCGCAGAAGGCCAAGGCGAGTCCGCAGCTCGAAGGGTTCCGCGCCCGCGGCATCGAAGTGCTGCTCCTCACCGATGCGGTCGATTCGTTCTGGGTGCGCATGGCGCTGGGCTTCGATGGCAAGCCGTTCAAGTCGGTGACGCAAGGAGCGGCCGATCTCGATCTGATCGCGCTCGAAAAGGAGGCCCGCAAGGGCGATGCCGATGAGGCGGCGACCGCGACGCTGATCGCCGTGCTCAAGCAGTCACTGGGTGATTCCATCGCCGACGTGCGCAAGTCATCGCGGTTGACCGACAGCCCGGTCTGTCTCGTCGCCGGCGACGGCGCGCTCGACCGCACGCTGGAAAAGCTTCTGGCGCGGCAGGGGACGACGGATGTCAAGGTCTCCAATCCGGTGCTCGAGATCAATGCCGGCCACGCGCTGATCCAGTCGCTGGCGGCAACCGCCAAAAAGCGCGGCGCCTGTCCCGAGCTCGGCGAGGCTTCCGGCCTCCTGCTCGATCTCGCCCGGGTGATGGATGGTGAACGCGTCGCCGATCCGGTGAAATTCGCGGGAACCGTCAGTGCCCTGATGCAGAAGGCTTTTGGCGTGTAGGCGATTGCGGGAACCGGTCAGATCCCGCTGCACACATCGCGCTCAGGGGGCACGTCGCCGGGATGGACCAGGGTCACATAGGCCGGGCCATATATCGTCGTGATGCTGATCCGGTGCAGCCGTGCGCCGGCGAGGCGTCCGTCCTTGCCGTCTGATGCGACAAAGATCGGCATCTGCGGCCTAGGCGGTACGGGAGGCCCTTCGAGAAGCCCCTGCGCCAGCACGTTGAGACGCGGCGAGGGGAGCGAACCGGCAATGGCTGCCGTAGCGGCAAGGGCGGCGAGCCCGAGAACGAGGAGAAAGCGGCGGGAAATCATGGGCGGCATCAACGCATGTCATTGTGGCAGTCTTGGGATGCGCCGGAAGCGGGCGGCCCGGGTTTGACACCTAAGGCAATGCCGGTAAAAGGCATTGCTTTACGCGTGGTCCGCACAATCTTATGAGGATCAGGCTCGAAAATGGCGAGTGAACAGGAAGTTTTGCGATGGCAGCGCGCACGCTTTATGACAAGATCTGGGACGATCATCTGGTGGATGAGCAGCCGGACGGCACCTCACTTCTCTATATCGATCGCCACCTTATCCATGAGGTGACGAGCCCGCAGGCATTCGAAGGCCTGCGCATGACGGGCCGCAAGGTGCGCCACCCCGAGAAGACGCTGGCGGTCGTCGACCACAATGTGCCGACGACCGACAGGAGCCATGGCATCGCCGAGCCCGAAAGCCGTATCCAGGTCGAGACGCTGGCGCAGAATGCCAGGGATTTCGGCATCGAATATTACGATGAGCGCGATCGCCGCCAGGGCATCGTGCATGTTGTCGGTCCCGAACAAGGGTTCACTCTGCCTGGCACCACCATTGTCTGCGGCGACAGCCACACCTCCACCCATGGCGCCTTCGGGGCGCTGGCGCATGGCATTGGCACCTCGGAGGTCGAGCATGTGCTCGCAACCCAGACGCTGATCCAGAAGAAGGCCAAGAACATGCTGGTCCAGGTTGATGGCGCCCTCGCCACGGGCGCCACCGCCAAGGACATCATCCTCGCCATCATCGGCGAGATCGGCACGGCCGGCGGCACGGGATCCGTTATCGAATATGCGGGCGAAGCGGTGCGCGGCCTATCCATGGAAGGGCGCATGACGATCTGCAACATGTCGATCGAAGGCGGCGCCCGCGCCGGCATGATCGCCCCCGACGAGAAGGCCTATGCCTATCTGAAGGACCGTCCGAAATCGCCCAAGGGTGCTGACTGGGATGCGGCGCGGCGTTACTGGGACACGCTCAGGACCGATGACGGCGCCCATTTCGACCGGGTGGTAAAGCTCGATGCCCGTTCGCTGCCGCCCATCGTCTCCTGGGGCACGAGCCCGGAAGATGTAGTCTCGGTCGAGGGTGCCGTGCCCAATCCGGACGACATCGCGGACGAGGGCAAGCGCCAGTCGAAATGGCGGGCGCTCGATTATATGGGTCTCAAGCCCGGCACGAAGATCACCGACATTTCGCTCGACATGATCTGGATCGGCTCCTGCACCAATGGCCGTATCGAAGATTTGCGCGCCGTCGCCAAGATCGTCGAGGGCCGCAAGATCCATGACCGGCTGAAGGGCATGATCGTGCCGGGTTCCGGACTGGTAAAGGTGCAGGCGGAAGCCGAAGGCCTCGACAAGATCTTCACCGCCGCCGGTTTCGAATGGCGCGAGCCTGGCTGTTCCATGTGTCTTGGCATGAATCCCGACCAATTGAAGCCCGGCGAGCGCTGCGCGTCGACGTCGAACCGAAACTTCGAAGGCCGCCAGGGTTATAAGGGCCGCACCCATCTGGTATCGCCGCAAATGGCCGCCGCTGCCGCCATTGCTGGTCATTTCGTCGACGTAAGGACGTGGCATTAGCTTATGTTGCACTGCCGCAATTGCTAATGCTTATTTAAAAATGACTGCAAGTTCTGCGACCGTCCGACCGCGGGGAACTTGGCGTTTTATCCAAAGTTCCAGTCACACTTCATCGGAAGTGAAAGAAGAGTAACGCTACCGCCGATTAACGGTTGATGAACGGACCATTAAGGGTTATGTCATCAGCGAGGCGCTAAGGTTGATTCCAAGTTCAACCTTTGTGTTTCGTGGCGGGGAGATTACTTCACAAACGGCGGATACGCGGTTCTTGCGCCGGGTACTGATGGTTCTTGTCATCCTGACAGTGGTGACCGGCAGCGTCGCGGCCTATACAACCGTAAATGCGATGACCGCCCAAGGAATCGATCTCTGCCAGATAACCGGCTTTCTCTGCAGCAGCTGAGCCGCCTCGAAGCGCCATCGCTCGAGGAATTTGATGCGCTGGCCGCAGAGGCCTATGCGCGCATGCCCAAGACCTTTCACGATCTTGCCGGCAATATCATCATCCGGGTGCAGGATTTCCCGGAAGACGATGTGCTCAATGACATGAAGGTTGAGAGCGAATTCGACCTGCTCGGGCTGTTCCAAGGCGTGGGTCTTGCCCAGGCCGAGGAGCTTTCCCATACTGGGGCGCTGCCCAATATGATCTTCCTCTACCGGCGTCCCATTCTCGATTATTGGGCCGAGCATAGAGAGACGCTGGGCGCCATTGTCAGCCATGTCCTGATACATGAGATCGGGCATCATTTCGGCCTGTCGGACTCCGATATGGAGCGGATTGAAAGAGAAGCATCGTGAAGAAGACCGAGCGTGAGGAAGAAGCCCGCGCCACGCTGAGGAGGCTCGATCAGCAATCGGAGAAGATCCTCGGCGCCCAGCCGATCGAAGAGGCCGAGAACGACAGGATCGAGATACTCGGCAAGCGCATCGCGCGTATCGTATCCATAATCGTCCTTGTCGTCCTCGTCGTCTATCTGTGGCGCACCTATCTGAGCGGCTGATCAGGCCGCGTGGGGGCGCTCGCTGTCGAGATGCGCCAGCTGTGCTTCGGCATAGCGGCCTCCAGCAGCAGCATCCTTCGGCACCGCTTTCTCGATCGCCGCCAGGTCCGAATCCGAGAGGCGCATATTCAATGCGCCGAGAGATTCAGCAAGCTGGTCGCGCTTGCGGGCGCCGATGAGGGGGACGATGTCCGGCCCACGCGATGCCACCCAGGCTATGGCGATCTGAGCCACCGTCGCGCCCAACCGGCTCGCTACCTGGCGCAAGGCCGCGACCAGCGCCAGATTGCGATCGACATTGCCAGCCTGAAAGCGCGGGCTCATGCTGCGGAAATCACCATTGCCGGCGCTCTTCTTCGTCCAGTGGCCACTGATCAGGCCGCGGGACAGCACGCCATAGGCAGTGACGGCGATGCCGAGTTCGCGGCAGGTAGACAGAATGCCGTCCTCGATGCCGCGCGAGATGAGCGAATATTCGATCTGAAGGTCGCAGATGGGATGGACCTTGGCCGCCTTCCTGATCGTATCGCTGCCGACTTCGGAGAGGCCGATATGGCGTATGAAGCCAGCCTTCACCAGATCGGCGATGGCGCCAACCGTGTCCTCGATCGGGACCTGGGGATCGAGCCGAGCCGGACGATAAATATCGATATGATCCGTTTGGAGGCGCTGCAGCGAATAAGCGAGGGCCGTCTTCACTGCGGCCGGCCTTGAGTCAAAGCCGATCCAGCCGCCCGCCGGATCGCGCTGGGCGCCGAACTTCACGCTTAAGACCACATCTTCGCGACGCCGGGCCTTCAGGGCTTCGGCGATGAGGAGTTCATTATGGCCCATGCCATAAAAATCGCCGGTGTCGAGGAGGTTTATACCGACATCGAGCGCCTGGTGAAGGGTGGCGATGCTCTCGGAACGGTCGGCGGGACCATAGATTGCGGACATGCCCATGCAGCCAAGGCCGAAGGCGGAAACTTGCGGGCCAGTGCGGCCCAAAGGACGCTGCTCGATCATGGGAAACTCCATTTGCAAGACAATACGATAATTGAGGTGATGCCACATTCCAGTTCGTGCGATAATCCGCTCAATCCCAAATAGGCTGTGCGGATAATCGAACAATGAGCAGGCCGGAATTCTCCGATCTCGACGCCTTCGTCGCTATCGTCCGGCATCGCAATTTCCGCCGCGCCGCCCGGGAGCGCGGCGTCTCGGCCTCGACCTTAAGCCAGTCCGTCCGCGATCTCGAGGAGCGGCTGGGCGTGCGCCTTCTCAACCGCACCACCCGTTCTGTCACTCCGACGGAAGCGGGCGAGAGGCTCGCGGCGCGGCTCTCGCCGATCTTCTCGGAAATGAACGAGGCACTCGATGAGGTGAATGGCTTCCGCGATACGCCGAGCGGTACTTTGCGCCTCAATGTGCCAGGTGCTGCGCAACCCATTCTCGCCCCAATGATCGCCCGCTTTCTCTCAGGCCATCCGGGCATCCGTCTCGACATCACCGTCGACAACAACTTTGTCGATGTCTTCGCCCAGGGTTTCGATGCCGGCATACGCTATGATGAAAGTCTGGCGCTCGACATGATCGCGGTTCCGATCGGTCCGCCCCAGCGCTATGCCGTCGTTGCTTCGCCCGAACTCGCCCAACGATATGGTTCGCCCGAGCGGCCCGAGGATCTCCTCACCCGCCCCTGCATCCGCCATCGTTTTCCGAGCGGCGCCATACTGCCCTGGGAGTTCGAGAAGGATGGCGAGGTGGTGAAGATCGATCCCGATGCTCCTCTCGTCACCACAAGTCCGGACATTGCCATCCGCGCTGCCGAGGATGGGGTGGGCTGGTATGCGACATTCGAGGACTTCGTCCGGACCGCCATCGATGCCGGGCGTCTCGTCGAAGCACTGTCATCGTGGTGCCCGACTTTCCCCGGGCCATCGCTCTATTATTCGAGCCGCCGGCACGTGCCGGCACCGTTGCGGGCTTTCATAGAATTCGTGCGCTCCGAAGCGCAGCACGGTGACCAATGAAGACCGGGCGGCGCTGCCCGCGTTGCGAGAATTTAATGGCGACTTGCGTCGGGATGACGGATCGGGGAGCGAAGCGAATGCTCTATTCCGGAAGCTCGATCGGCTTGAGCTCGTCATAGCGGTCGCCGGGCCCCGGATTATCTTTCGGCGTCTCGCCGCCCAGATGATGGACGATGCCCCACACCGCGTTGAGGCCGGTCTGCACCGCGCCCTCGACCCAGCCCGGCGTCCAGGACACGCCATCGCCCGCCATGAAGATGCCCTTCTGATCGGGCGGCATGTGCCCTTGCATGAAGTGACAATACATGCGGTGGTTATAGCGATAATGGCCGGGGAGTGCGCCCTTGAAGGCGCCGAGGAAATTCGGGTCCGTCTCCCATGAGACAGTGATCGGATCGCCGATGATATGGCTTTCGATATCGAGTGTCGGATAGACACGCTTCAAGGCATCGAGCGCCAGCTTCACCCTTGTGTCGACGGAGAGCGGCAGCATCTTCATCGCATCGCTCATCCACGAATAAGAGAGGCAGATGACGCCCGGCCTGTCATCGCCATTGTCGAACATATAGGTGCCGCGGGTGAGCCGGTCGGTCAGCGTCATGCTCATCAGATCGCGCCCGGTCTTCGGATCCTTGTCCTTCCAGAAGGGCCGGTCGACCATGATGAAGGTTTTGGCCGATTGCATGAAGCGGGTGCGGTCAAGCGCCATCCAGAGTTTCGGCGAGAAGATGCGCTCCTCTACTTGCATGTAAGTGGTGAGGAGCCAGCTATGGCAGGTGACGAGACAGGCATCGAAGGATTTGGTGGCCCCCCAGCGGTCGGTGATGGCGAGATGGCCCGAGGACGAGCGAGCGATCCTGACGACAGCCGGGCGCGCCGCGCCGGCATGAAGCTTTTCCAAGGAAGTATCTTTCGGCCAATGCACCATTTTTTCAGGACGGCATTTCCACAGGCCGCGCGGCACCTGCTCGACGCCGCCCTCGATCCAGCGCTGATTGTCATCGCAATTGGTGACGACGACGCGCAGGATCTCCAGCATGGAATTGGGATAGTCCGAATCCCAGCCGCCGGTACCGAAGCCGACCTGGCCGAAGATCTCGCGGTGATGGAAGGAGCGCTTGGCGAAAGCGGGCGCGGTGGCGACGAAGTCATAGAAGCTGCGGTCGTCCCACAAGGGCACGAGCTTGTCCCAGATCGCCTTCAGCGCCTTCACATTGCGGGCGCGGATCGCCTTCTGCATGGCGCTGAAGCTTGCCCCTTCTTCCAGCGCCTCATACCAGGCGGCCGCCACTTCCTGGAAGATCGCCGGCAGGTCGGATTGCTTTTCCGCGTAATAGGTCTTGCCCTCGAGATCGATGACGGTCGAGTGGGAAGCTTCGACCAAAGGATTGGGGAAGGGCTTCGATTTGAGGCCGAGCATGTCGGCATAATGATAGAAGCCGGTGCCGGAGACCGGGAAGCGCATGCCGCCCAGTTCGGCGATGATGCCTTCCGCACCCTCGAAATTCTGCGAGCGAAGCCGCCCGCCAATCCGCCCCGCCTCATAGATGACGGGCTTCAGGCCCATTTTCATGAGCTCGAAGGCTGCGACCATGCCGGACATGCCGGCGCCGATGATCGCCACTTCCTCGCCATGGCGGGCCCCTGGGATGCAAGCGAGCCCCGATGGGTGCTTGATCCAATCGTCGAAAGGGAAGGGGAAGTCGGGGCCGAATACCGTGACCGGGCGTTTGTCAGCCGTTTCGGCCATTTGGGGCGCGTGGGGAGCCGTCATGCATGTACCTCAATGAGCCCATGCTAGGTTGGGGCATCTGTAAAGACAAGGAAGGCCGGGGGCTTGACGCGCCGAGGCATCCACCGCATGAAGCCCCTCAATCTGAAGGTGCCGCACAGACGGAGCAGACAATGCAGAAATTCGACACACTGACGGGCGTCGCCGCCCCCCTCAATATCGTCAATGTCGATACCGACATGATCATCCCGAAGCAGTTTCTGAAGACGATCAAGCGCACCGGGCTCGGCAAGTCGCTGTTCTATGAAATGCGCTACACCCAGGACGGCAAGGAGCTCCCCGATTTCGTGCTCAACAAGCCCGCTTATCGCAAGGCGCAGATCCTGGTCGCCGGCGACAATTTCGGCTGCGGGTCGTCGCGCGAACATGCGCCCTGGGCATTGCTCGATTTCGGGATACGCTGCGTCATCTCAACGAGTTTCGCCGACATCTTCTACAATAACTGCTTCAAGAACGGCATCCTGCCGATCCAGGTCTCTCCGGACGACCTCAAGAAGCTGATGGACGATGCCGAGCGCGGCGCCAATGCGACGCTTTCGATCGACCTCAAGGCGCAGGAGATCCGCGGGCCCGATGGCGGGTGCATCAAGTTCGACATCGATGCCTTCCGCAAGTATTGCTTGTTGAACGGTCTCGACGATATCGCTCTCACCATGGAAAAGAAAAGCTCGATCGACCGCTTCGAGAAGAAAGCCGCCGCCGCAAGACCCTGGCTCTAAGACCACTCAAACGGAAATTCCCGCATGTCCTCTTTCAATCTTCTGCTGTTGCCGGGTGACGGCATCGGTGCCGAAGTCTCAGCCGAAGTCGAAAAGATCATCACCTGGATGTCGAAACAGGGCATCGCTAAATTCGAGCTTGAGCGCGGCCTCGTCGGAGGCTGCGCCTATGATGCGCATGGCAAGGCGATTTCGGAAGAAGACATGGCCAAGGCTCAGGCCGCCGATGCCGTCATCTTCGGCGCGGTCGGCGGGCCCAAATGGGACAAGGTGCCTTATGATGTGCGCCCGGAAGCGGGTCTGCTCCGCCTGCGCAAGGATCTGGGTCTGTTCGCCAATCTGCGGCCGGCGATCTGCTATCCCGCCCTTGCCGATGCTTCATCCCTCAAGCGCGACGTCGTCGAAGGGCTCGACATGCTGATCGTGCGCGAACTTACGGGCGGCGTCTATTTCGGCGAGCCGAAGACGATCACCGATCTCGGCAATGGCCAGAAGCGCGGCATCGACACGCAGGTCTATGACACATTCGAGATCGACCGCATCGCCCGCGTCGCTTTCGACCTAGCCCGCACCAGGCGCAAGAAAGTGGCCTCGGCCGAGAAGCGCAATGTGATGAAGACCGGTGTCCTGTGGAATGAAGTCGTCACCCGGGTACATCAGGAAAGCTACAAGGATGTGGCGCTCGAGCATGTGCTCGCCGACAATTGCGCCATGCAACTGGTGCGCTGGCCCAAGCAATATGATGTGATCGTGACCGACAATCTGTTCGGCGATGTCCTCTCGGATGTGGCCGCCATGCTGACCGGTTCGCTCGGCATGCTGCCTTCCGCTTCATTGGGCGCCACCGATACGAAGACCAAGCGCCGCAAGGCGCTCTATGAGCCGGTGCATGGATCGGCGCCCGATATTGCCGGCAAGGGGCTCGCCAATCCGATCGCCATGATCGCCTCCTTCGGCATGGCGCTGCGCTATTCCTTCGGCCTCGGCCAATGGGCCGACAAGGTCGATCAGGCCATTGCCGCGGTATTGGCCAAGGGCCTGCGTACCAAGGATATCGCGCAAGGTTCGGAGAAAGCGATTGGCACGCAAGAGATGGGCGCGGCGATCCTCAGCGAGCTCAGCGCGCTGGCTTAGTTCCGCGTCGCCTCAAGCATGACATTGTTGCGTAGCCATTGGCTTAGATGCTCGAAGTCGAAAAGGCCGTCGGCATAGAGGCCAAGGATGAAGTGCTCTGTTTTGACGGGTGTAGCTGTCAGACGAGCACCGTTGATGACCAGGAATGTGTAGGTCACCGCAAAAGCGGTTCGCTTATTGCCATCGATAAAGGGATGGTTCTGCGATAAGCTCTCCCAGAGTGCGGCTGCCTCGCCAATCAGATCAGCATAGTAGCCGGTTTGCGGGCGGAAGAGCGCTGCCTCCAGAAGGCCGCGGTCGCGAATGCCAGAGGCGCCGCCATAGCGTTCGATCTGGTTGTCATGAATCGCGAGAACTTCGATGACGGTAAGATAGTCCGTCATTCAGCCAGTTTCTTGTAGAGCGAGCCGAACTTCTCATGGCTACCCTGGTACGCCGCCATGACATGGGAGCGGGGCTTGCCCTGCTTGCGCTTCTCGATCAGATCGGCGAGCGCCTCGTCTATAAGTGTCTGGAGCTGCCGTCCTTCATTCTGGGCGATCGCTCGTACTTCAGACAGAATCTCCGAATTCACCTGGGTGGCAAATTTCTCGCGAGCGTTAGCCGCCATAACTTATCTCCAATCCGACCGCAGTATATCATGATGTTTCATGAAATATCAAGATGATCAGACGATCTATAGGAAGCTAAGGCACATTTTCGCAGCGGCTTCTAAGGCTGTTCCACATCCGTCTTGTCGATCTTGCTCAGACGCTGGCGTTTCGATTTGGCCAGGATGTTGAGCGTCTCGACGGCGAGCGAGAAGGCGATGGCGAAGTAGATATATTCGCGCGGAATATGCATGCCGAGGCCGTCGGCGACGAGCGCCACGCCAATCAGCAGGATGAAGGCCAGAGCCAGCATCTTGATCGTCGGGTGGCGGGCGATGAAGTCGCCGATCGGCCGCGCCGCCAGCATCATGACGCCGATGGCGATGACATTGGCGGCGATCATCACGGGAAGGAAGGTAGTCATGCCGACGGCGGTGATGATGGAATCGAGAGCGAAAACGAAATCGATGACCATGATGAGCGCGATGACGCCGAAGAAATTGGCCGAATAGCTCGATCGCGGGCCTTCTTCGCCGCCCTCCATTTCCTCATGGATCTCAGCCGTGCCTTTATAGAGCAGGAACAGGCCGCCCCCGATCAGGATGATGTCGCGCCAGGAGAGATCGAGGCCGAGAGCTGAGAAGACCGGAGTGGTGAGCTTGGTGATCCAGACGAGCAGCGCCAGCATAAGAATGCGCAGGCCCAGGGCGCCCAAAAGGCCGATCTTCTGGGCAATTGGGCGCTGGGCCGGGGGTAGCCTCTGCGAGGCGATGGAAAGGAAGACCAGATTGTCGATGCCGAGGACGATCTCAAGGATGGTGAGGGTCAAAAGGCTCATCCAGCCTTCGACCGTGAACAGCCATTCAAGCATCAGTTTCCTTTCCTGATTTTTCCCTATCGCCAAATAGGGGCTGGTTTGCCCGGCTTCAAGGCGGATTGACTTCAAGTCGTAATTTGTTAGAACCCTGCCGAAGCCTCGAACCACGGTCCCAGATGTCTATTGATCTTGACAGCATCGCCTGCCGCCTGCTCCCTGTGGGCGCGCTTTGCCGTGGCCTGGGTCAGCTCAAAACGACGAAAACGACGAAAACCGTTTGAGCCTTCTCTCCCGGTCTCGTCTCCCGCGGGGGAGGTGGCCGGAATCAGCATGCGCCCCAGGCAGAACCGCCAAGGTTCACGGGAGAGGGCGAGGGATAAAGGAATAAATCAATGGGTTACAAAGTTGCAGTGGTCGGCGCGACCGGGAATGTCGGCCGCGAAATGCTCAATATCCTCGAGGAGCGCCAGTTCCCGGTGGATGAGGTCTTCGCTCTGGCGTCGCGCCGCTCGCTCGGCACCGAGGTCTCGTTCGGCGATCGCACGCTCAAATGCCAGGATCTCGAGCAGTTCGATTTCCGCGGCATCGACTTCGTGCTGATGTCGGCTGGCTCGGCGGTCTCCAAAGAATGGTCACCCAGGATCGGCGCGCTTGGCGCGATGGTGATCGATAATTCCTCATGCTGGCGCTATGACGCGGAAGTGCCGCTCATCGTTCCGGAAGTGAACGCCCATGCGCTCGAAGAATACATGCGCCGCAAGACGAGGCGGAACATCATCGCCAATCCGAACTGCTCGACGGCCCAGCTCGTCGTGGTGTTGAAGCCCCTGCATGATCTCGCCAAGATCAAGCGCGTCGTGGTGTCGACCTATCAATCGGTGTCCGGTGCCGGCAAGGATGCGATGGACGAATTGTGGAACCAGACCAAGGGCGTGTTCGTCACCGATACTCCTGAGCCCAAGAAGTTCACCAAACAGATCGCCTTCAACGTCATCCCCCATATTGATGTCTTCATGGAGGACGGCTTCACCAAGGAAGAATGGAAGATGATGGTCGAGACCAAGAAGATCCTCGACCCCAAGATCAAGCTCACGGCGACCTGCGTGCGCGTGCCGGTGTTTGTCGGCCATTCGGAAGCGGTCAATATCGAATTCGAGCGGCCGATCAGCGCCGAGGAGGCTCGCGAGACCTTGCGTGAGGCGCCTGGCGTGCTGGTCGTCGACAAGCGCGAGGACGGTGGCTATGTGACGCCGGTCGAATGCGTCGGCGATTTCGCCACTTTCGTCTCGCGGATCCGCGAGGACGGCACGATCGAGAACGGCCTCAATCTGTGGGTGGTCTCGGATAATCTGCGCAAAGGTGCCGCCCTCAATACAGTGCAGATCGCCGAAGCCCTGATCAATCGCGGATTGCTCAAAAAGGCAGCCTGATTGCCAGGGGCCAGGTATCAGAAGTCAGGGATCAGGAGTCAATCGTCCTGACACCTGATGCCGGAAACCTGTCCCCTGATCTGTGGCATGATTGTCACATTCTGTCAGTAATAACGACAAAGCGCGTGAGGACCCCCTGTTGCGGCTTCGCGACTCGTGCTATCAAGCGCTCCCTTAAACACAACACATGGAAGATCATCATGATGACAGTATGCAAGGAGCTTCGAGTCGGGTGATCTCCGGGCCCCGGGCTCGGATCCCGGATTGGCCTTTCCAGCTTGTGTTTGCCTCCAAGTAAAAGCCTGAAGACCAGTTGACCGGGACGTGACTCTCGTTTAATGCGCGCGATGCGCATGCGCGGGGGCTTCACGCGTCACCAATCTTTCAAACTTCAATTCACTCAACGCACACGGAAATCCGTGTTTTGCGAAAGGACAGACTATGTCTGCATATCAGAAATCACTGCCCTGGTTCAGACGCCCGGCACGCAGTTTGATCGCCGCTCCGGCGGCCCGGCTGCTTTCCGGCCACAAGAAGGAACGGCGCATCCCGCATGATCCGCGCGAAATCGAAAGATTCCGCATCGAGCTGGAGCTGAAGCGCGCCAGCCTCGATCTCACCTACCGTTTCAAGGTCATGTAGAAATGACCTTCGAGAAGGTCAGGGGATCGGTATTCGATCCGCACAGGACGACGCATACGCGTTCATCCTTCTGCGGCCGATATGCGCCAGAGAGAAGCGCAGCGAAGGCTGTTGCCCCGCCCGGTTCAGTGATGATCCGCGCATGGTCCCATAGCCAACGCTGCGCTATCCTGATTTCCTCATCAGCGACGAGCGTCACGCGCTCGATGAATTTTTGCGCCAGCGGAAACATCAATTCGCCGGCGAAGCTCGCGCCCAGTGAATCAGCCGCAATGCCGGACGGTGTCACCGTCACGCGTTTGCCCGCCGCCAGCGACGCGTGAAGCACATTGCAGGTCAGGGGCTAGACGCCGACAATCCTGACATCGCCACGATACCAGCCGGCGATCCCGCCGATCAGCCCGCCGCCCCCTACCGCTACCAGCAGCGTATCGATATCCGGTAATTGGCTCTGGATTTCCCTTCCCAGCGTGCCTTGGCCCAGAAGGGTCGGCACGGCATCATAGGCATGAACTGATAGCGCGCCGGTCTCGGCGATGAAGCGAGTGCATTTCTCAAGCGCGTCATAATAAGTTGCGCCGTCCTGATCGATGATTGCGCCGTAGCTCTTGATCTTTGCCACCTTGGCGGGTGCGGCGATGGCCGGCACGAAAATATGGGCCGGCACTGCCGCGACATGGGCGGCATAGGCCGCCGCCGCGCCATGATTGCCGCCCGATGCCGCGGCGATGCCGACCTTGGGCAGATCGCGGCCGATCACAGTTGAAAAGGCGCCACGCGCTTTGAAAGAACCGGTATGCTGGAAGAGCTCGAGCTTGAGTGCCACGGGCCGCATCACGCCTGGCAGCACGACATCCATGACCGGCGTGCGTCGCACATAGGGGGCGATCTTATGCGCCGTCGCTTCGATAGCCGAGCGGGTGATTGCGTCAGGCATTGATTTCCATCCTCAGGCCGCGGGCATTCAGCGGC
>VAZZ01000381.1 GCA_005884715.1 Alphaproteobacteria bacterium
AGCCGGCCGGCACGTCGAAGTCCTACATTTACACGCTGGAGCGCGCCTATACGAAGGCCGACATCAAGCCGGATACGTGCTGGGACGTTAAAGCCCTGCAAGCCGGAAAATAGGAACTTCGCGCATCTCCCGGCGTGAGGACGCTCATCCGACCTCATGCCGGGATGCCCCGCGCTGCAGCGCTCGATTACCTTTCCGGAAAGCCGCATAACACATGAGTTCCCGCGAAGAGCTGCAGCGCTGGCGCTTTAATTTCATTCCCGATCATCTGATCGGTGAAATTCTCAGCAAGCGCTGGGCCGACAACGCCATTCCGTTTCTGGCCATGGCGGTGACGGTGGCGGGCTTCGGGATGGCCATCCCTGGCTTTTTCAAACCATTGTCGTTGGTCGAATCCACTCGTCAGCTCGGCGAATTCTCGATCGTCGTCACCGGTCTTACCGTCGTGATGCTGGCGGGCGGCATCGATCTTTCGGTGAGCTCGATCTTTGCGCTGGCGACCTTCGCCTCGGTTGCCAGTCTCTTCATTTTTGGATCGCCCGTCTGGGTGGCGTTCCTTGCCGCCATCGCCGTCGGCATGACATTTGGCGCCGTCAACGGCTATCTCATCGGATATCTGCGATTGCGTGCCTTCCTGACCACACTGGTGACGCTGGTCATCGGACGCGCGCTCTATGACATACTGATCATCAATTTCGCTGCGAGGGTCCAGCAGTCGGATATCACTTCCGACATCTGGGATTTCATCGGCGATGGCAAGGTGCTCGGCCTTTCGGTCAGCGTCATAACCGCGATCGTCATCGCCGTCATCGCCCATGTGGCGCTCACCCGCTCGCGTCCCGGCTGGCACATTCTTGCCGTCGGCGGCTCGCGGCGTTCGGCGCATAATTCCGGCATAAGGGTGCGCCAAACCGTATTCATGTCCTATGTGATCTCGGGCCTCTGCTCAGGGATCGCCGGCTTCCTCATCGCCTGCCGACTGAGCGGTGCCGGTCCCGGCACCGGATTGAACCTCGAGATCCTGGCCATCACTGCGGCGGTGGTCGGCGGCAACAGTCTGGGTGGTGGCCGGGGCTCCGTAGCCAAGGGCATCATGGGCGCCATCATCGTGCTGGTCATGAACAATGGCCTGATCCGCCTCGGCTATGGCACCGGCACCAATCAGATGGTGCTGGGTCTGATGCTGGCAGCCGCGGTGACCCTCGATATCCGCTGGCTGAAGAACCGCGATAAGGTGCTCAACGAAGTTTATGTGGCGCCGATCTATCACAAGATGGGCGAGACCCAGTCGGCGCTGCCGGAGTCGGCCTCGCCCTATGCCCTCAACAACCGCATTTCGCGCACCGAATATATCGGCCTGGGCGAGCTTGAGGGCCCTGAGGATGTGATCCTCGACCGCGATGATCATCTTTACTGCGGCACCCGCCATGGTGAGATCATTCGCTTCTTCGCCCCCGACTATAAACGCTGGGAAGTCTTCGCCCATACTGGCGGCTTTCCCTTAGGGCTCGCTTTCGACCGCGAGGGGACGCTTCTGTCCTGCGTCGGCGCCATGGGGCTCTATGCCATTTCGAAATCGCGCGAAGTGACGCAGCTCTCGGCGGAAACCAGCCGCTCCTACACTTCGATCGTCGATGATGCCCGCCTGCGAGATCCCAATGATCTCGATGTCGGGCCGGACGGCAGGATCTACTTCACCGATTCGACGACGCGCTATGACGCCCATGACTGGGCCATCGATTCGATTGAGGGAAGGCCAACCGGCCGCCTGTTGGTATTCGATCCCAAGACCGGCGAGACGAAAACACTGCTCGACAACTATCGCTATGCCAATGGCGTGTGCCTGGCGCATGACGGAAAGTCGCTGTTCTTCGCCGAGAGCTGGGCCTGCCGGGTGCATCGCTACTGGATCGAGGGACCCAAGGCCGGCACCGCAGAATGCGTGATCAAGGACATGCCGGGCTATCCCGACAACATCAACCGCGCCTCCGACGGCAATTACTGGATGGCCTGGCTCGGCATGCGCACCCCGTCCTTCGATCTGGCGCTGCGCCATCCAGCCTTCCGCAAGCGCATGACGCGCAGGCTGCCGCAGGATGAATGGCTGTTCCCCAACATCAATACCGGCGGCGTCGTCAAATTCGATGCCGATGGCCGGATCATCGAAACGCTCGGCGACATGACCGGCCAGAGCCACCCGATGGTGACATCCATGCGCGAGCACAAGGGCTATCTCTATGTCGGCGGCATCCTCAACAACCGTGTCGGCCGCTACAAGATTCCGGGCGCCGACCCCAATTGGACTGGCCCCATCTCCTATTGGGGCCCGAAATGACGATATTCGATCCGATCCTCGATGTGTTTCGCGGCAGGGCGGTCACCATTCCACCGCTCGATGGCGCGCTCAAGCCCAATACGATCCTGGAAGACGCTGACGCGATCGCAACCGCCGATGCGCCCGACAATCTGGCCGAGCTCGATGGGCACCTGATCTTCACCACTGGGAAAGAGGTTCGTTCCGTTGAAGGTGGCAAGGTAATCTGGACGGCGCCGTCGGAGATTACGGCGCTCGCGGTAAGTCGTGATAACACGCTCGCCATAGCCCTCGAGAGCGGCGGCATCCGGTTCGTCGGCCGCACGGCCGCGATAATCCAGGGCTTCAACTGTCCGGTGGCTCTGGCTTTCGCATCCGACGGTGCGCTCTATGTCTGCAATGGCTCCGATACCGTGGGGCCATCGGCCTGGAAGAGCGACCTCATGAGCAAGAACGCGCGAGGCTCCGTATGGCGGGTCGATCCCCGCAGCGGTGAACGCCAATGCCTCGCCGAAAATCTCGCTTTTCCCTATGGGATTGCCGTCGATGCCGCCGAAAGTCGCGTGCTGGTGAGCGAAAGCTGGCGGCATCGCGTTCTTGCCATTTCGTTCGCTGGTGGCGAACCACAGCCGCTGCTTACGAAACTTCCCGGCTATCCGGCACGCATTGCCGTTGCTCCTGAAGGCTACGTCATGAGCCTGTTCGCACCGCGAAACCGGCTGATCGAATTCGTGCTGCTGGAGGACGATTATCGCGCCGACATGATGCGCGAGATCGAAAGCGAGTTGTGGATCGCGCCGTCGCTCTCGCCCAGCCGCAGTTTCCTCGAGCCCCTGCAGAATGGCGGCGTGCGCACAATGGGCATCCATAAGCCCTGGTCGCCGACACGGTCCTACGGCCTGGTCGTCGGCCTCGACAAGACCCTGCAGCCGACCATGAGCTTCCATAGCCGGGCGAACGGCACGCGCCATCGCATCACCAGCGTCCTCTTTCATCAGGGGACAATTGTCGCCGCCGCCAAGGGCGGCAATGCCATTCTCCGCATCGCGCCGTCTAAGGGAGAAACATGATGGCCCCGATCATCGAGATGCGGAAAGTAACCAAGGCCTATCGCGGCATACCGGCGGTGAGGGACATCGATTTCACCCTGGATAAAGGGGAAATCCATGCGCTTCTGGGTGAGAATGGCGCCGGCAAGTCGACTTTGACCAAGATCATGGCGGGCGTGGTCGAGGCGACATCCGGCACCATGATCTACCGCGGCAAGGAAGTGCAGTTCGCTTCGCCCCATGCGGCGCTCGAGAACGGCATCGCCATGGTGTTCCAGGAGACGAGCCTCGTTCCTTCGATGACGGTGGCGCAGAATATCTATCTGGGCGAGGAGAAATTCTTGAACCGCCTGCGCGGCATCTACATCTCAGCCCAGCAGTTCCTGCAATCGCTCAACTTCACCGTCGATCCCGCAGCGACCGTCGCCTACCTGGGGGCGGCCAAGCGTCAGATGGTGGAAATCGCCCGCGCCGTCCGGCACAAGGCCGAGATCATCATTTTTGATGAGCCAACGGCAACGCTGACGCCGGAGGAGAAGCGCCATTTCTTCGCGCTGATGAAACGGCTGAAGCGCTCAGGCGTGTCGATCATCTTCATCACTCATGCGCTGGAGGAAGCCCTGGCTCACGCCGATCGCATCACTATCTTGCGTGATGGTGAACTTGTCGCTTCCGGTCTTGCGGCCGAATTCAATCGCGAGAAGGTGGTGCGCGCCATGGTGGGCCGAGCACTTTCCAATGAGATCTACAATGTAGAGCGCGCGCCTGAGAACATCCGCAAGCGCGGCGCCAAGATCCTTTCGGTCCAGGATATTTCCATGGGCAACACGGTCCGCAACAATTCCTTTTCGATCTTTGAAGGCCAGATCACCGGCATTTTTGGCCTCATCGGCTCGGGGC
>VAZZ01000388.1:0-1272 GCA_005884715.1 Alphaproteobacteria bacterium
GGGAGGGTGAGGGGCATCCTCTCTCATGATATGATGATGTCATGCGGGGTCCCAATCGTAAGAGTGTTCCAACAGCCAGAAGGCTGCGCCGTCATTCAACAAATGCCGAATCTAGGCTGTGGGCGGAATTGCGCAATCGCCAGCTTGGCGATTTCAAATTTGTCCGGCAGGAACCAGTTGGTGACTATTTTGCCGACTTCGTTTGCCGAGAAGCACGGCTTATCGTTGAAGTCGATGGCGCAACTCACTCAACCGATGAGGAACTGCACAAAAATGTGACCCGGACGGCCTTTCTGGAACGCGTTGGATTCAAAGTTATTCGAGTTCAGAATGATGACGTTTACAACGCAATGGAAGGCGTCTTGCGCACTATCCTCACGGCGTTGGCCTCATCCGCCAGATGATCGGGGAGTGCCCCTCACCCTCCCATTGCTACGCAATGGGCCCCTCCCTCTCCCCGCTTCGCGGGGCGAGGTGTTACGATCTGCCAAAGCGCTCGTCGAAGGAATAGCCCATGCCGCGCACGGTGCGGATCGGGTCGATCTCGCGGCCGCGCTTGAGACATTTGCGCAGGCGCCCGACATGAACATCGACGGTGCGCTCATCGACATAGATGTCGCGGCCCCAGACCGCATCGAGAAGCTGTGAGCGGCTGTAGACGCGGCCCGGGCTCTGTATGAGATATTCGAGCAGGCGGAACTCGGTCGGCGACAGAACGATGTCGCGGGTCGCCCTGGTGACGCGGCGGGTGCGCCGGTCAAGCGCGATGTCGCCGGCCTTCAAGCGCTCGGCGATCGCATCGGGATTGACCCGGCGCAGGATGGTCTTGATGCGCGCCAGGAGTTCCGGCACCGAAAACGGCTTGACGATATAGTCATCGGCACCAGTGGCGAGACCCCGCACGCGCTCATTCTCTTCGCCGCGCGCGGTCAGCATGATGACCGGGATTTCCCGCGTCTCGGGACGCGAGCGCAATAGGCGGCAGACCTCGATGCCCGATATGCCCGGCAGCATCCAGTCGAGCACGATGAGGTCGGGGCGTTCTTCATTGACTAGATGGGCGACGTCCTCGCCATTTGCGGTGGCGCGGATGCGGAAACCTTCCGCCTGGAGATTATAGGTCAGCAGGATCTGGATCGGTTCTTCGTCTTCGACGATGAGGATGGAAGCGGTCATCAGCGCTCAGTCATCGAATCATAGGCCGTTGTGCTTGTCGTGTCCCTCTTCGGGCGCTCCTCGCGCAGCGGCTGGCCATGCACGAGATAGTAAATA
>VAZZ01000388.1:1341-5943 GCA_005884715.1 Alphaproteobacteria bacterium
TAAGTGAGGAGTTCGCGGAAGATCGAATTGTAGAGGGCATCGAGCTCGCCGTCATTGCGCCATACTTCGAGCGCCTTGACATCATCGGTGGTCGTATAGGCATCGAGCACGTCCTTCAATTCCTCCAGAGAGAGCCTGCCCATACGGGTCAGGCCGGCAGCCAGCTTGCGCGGCAATTGCTCGGAAATGGCATGAGTGCGTTTGGCGATGTTCTTGGCGAGATCGCCAATACGCTCAAGATCGGAGGCGATGCGGATCGCCACCATGATCTCGCGTAGGTCGCGCGCCATGGGCTGACGCCTGGCGATGGTGAGAATGGCGCGCTCTTCCAGTTGCAATTCAAGTGCGTCGATCTTGTCATCCTGGGCGATCACCACATCGGCGAGCTTGGTGTCACGCTTCGACAGCGCATCGATGGCCTTGGCGAGATGATCCTCGGCGAGACCGCCCATCTGGGCGAGCATGGTCTTGAGGTTTGCGAGGTCCTCGTCATAGGCCTTGACGATATGATCCGACATAGTCTTGATCTCCACGGTCTCAGCCGAAGCGGCCGGTGATATAGTCCTGGGTGCGCTTATCCCTGGGCGAGGTGAAGATGTCGTCGGTGTCGCCGACCTCGACCAGGTTGCCCAGATGGAAAAACGCGGTCAGCTGCGATACCCGCGCCGCCTGCTGCATCGAATGGGTGACGATGACGATGCAAAAATTCTGGCGCAGTTCATCGATAAGCTCCTCGATGCGCGCGGTGGCGATCGGGTCGAGCGCCGAACAGGGTTCGTCCATCAGGATCACTTCCGGATTGACGGCAATGGCCCTGGCGATGCACAGACGCTGCTGCTGGCCGCCGGACAGGCTGGTGCCCGAATGGTCTAGGCGATCCTTCACTTCCTCGAACAGGCCGGCCTTCTTGAGGCTCGTCACCACGATCTCCTCGAGCTCGGCCTTGTTCTTGGCGAGCCCATGGATCTTCGGCCCGTAGGCGACATTCTCATATATCGATTTGGGGAACGGATTGGGCTTCTGGAACACCATGCCGATGCGGGCGCGCAACTGCACAACGTCAAGGGTCTTGTCATAGATGTCACGGCCGTCGATTTCGACATTGCCGGTGATCCGGCAGGACGGGATGGTGTCGTTCATGCGGTTGATCGAGCGCAGGAAGGTCGATTTCCCGCAGCCCGAGGGACCAATGAAGGCCGAAACCGCGCTGTCGGGGATATCGATGCTCAAATCGTTGATGGCGTGTTTGTCGCCATAATAGACATCGACATTGCGCGCCTTGATCTTCAGAGGCTTTTCGCGGGCGATGCGCGGCGCTGACGGGGCGACGGGCGTCTTGATCATGGCATCCATGGGAGCGGACCCTTTCATACTTACCAGCGACGCTCGAAGCGCTTGCGCAACATGATCGCGGCCGCGTTCATGACGAACAGAAAAGCGAGAAGAACGATGATCGCGCCGGCCGTCTTGGACTGGAACGCGATTTCAGGAAGATCAGACCACAGATAGATCTGGATCGGCAGGGCGGTTGCCGCATCGGTGAACCCTGTGGGGATATCGACAATGAAGGCGACCATGCCGATCATCAGGAGCGGCGCCGTTTCGCCGAGCGCATGGGCCATGCCGATGATGGTGCCGGTCATGATGCCGGGCATCGCCAGCGGCAGCACATGGTGGAAGACCGCCTGCTGATGCGAGGCGCCGACACCGAGGGCTGCCTCCTTGATCGAGGGCGGCACGGCGCGAAGTGCGGCACGCGACGCGATGATGATTGTGGGAAGCACGAGCAGCGCCAGCACTAGGCCGCCGACCAGGGGGGCCGAGCGCGGCAGGCCGAAGAAATTGAGGAACATCGCCAGCCCCAGGAGACCGAAGACGATGGAGGGAACCGCCGCGAGATTATTGATATTCAACTCGATGATCTGGGTGAAGCGGTTCTTGGGCGCGAATTCCTCGAGATAGATCGCCGCTGCGACGCCAATCGGCAGGCAAAGGAACAAGGTCACCAAGAGCGTCAGGATCGAGCCCATCAGCGCTCCCCTGATACCGGCAAGTTCCGGTTCGCGCGAGTCGCCCGATGTGAAAAAGCGCCAGGCAATATTGCTTTCAGCGATGCCCTGCTCCTTCAGATGCTCAAGCCACAGAGCTTCCTGATCATCGATGCGGCGATTATTCTCGGGCACGGTGAAGCGGACGATATCCCAGGCACCCGAGGCCGCCGGAGCGGGAGTCTTCGGCGCCATCACTTGTTCGGCGAGAAGAGCAGCATTGCTTAGCGACAGGACTCGGAAGGCGCCCCCATTCATGCGGATGATGTCGCCAGGAGACGGCAGCGCGACCCCGTCCGAAGTAAGCTTGAACTGTTCGCCCTCCGGCGTAACGGTCATCGTGCCCTGGCCAGGGAATTTCTCGACGCCGGTCTGGCGGCCTTTCAAATACTGATCGGCATCATCGGACAGCAGCACCGGCACCTTGGCATCCTGGCCGATGAGAGCGGGATCTCTCATTACCATGGCGCGGAAATCATCGGCCGCACCCGAGCTCAGCAGGCCCATAAGCTTCTTACGGTCGCCACGCGTTGTCACTTCGGGGAAAAGATCGCGGAAGGCCCTGCGGATCGGACTGTCGAAATCGCCGGTGCGGATGATCTTGGGATCCTTGCTGTTTTGCGGGTCGATGGCCGCCTGGTCCACCTTGATCGGCAAAGTGAGGCGATGCTCGGTGAAGGCCGGCAACCCTTTGACGAGGACATCGGCAAAGAGCAGCATGAGGAACACGGCCGTCACCGCGATGGCGGCGATGCCATAGAATTTGAACCGGCGTTCGGCGCGGTAACGCCGGGCGACCAACGCGTCATTGTCGCCGATGCGGCGGGGAGTGGCGATCGCGGTATCAGTCATATTGTTCCCGATATCTCTGCACGATCTTGAGCGCGATATAGTTAAGGGCGAGCGTGAAGAAGAACAGGACGAGGCCGAGCGCGAAGGCGGACAGCGTCTTGGCCGAGTCGAATTCCTGATCCCCGACCAGCAGGGTCTTGATCTGCACAGTCACCGTGGTGACCGCCGCCAGCGGATTGAAGGTGAGATTGGCGGCGAGGCCAGCGGCCATGACGACGATCATCGTCTCGCCGATGGCGCGCGAGATCGCCAGCATGAAGGCCGAAACGATGCCAGGCAGGGCGGCCGGCAGGACAACCTTCTTGATGGTCTCGGATTTGGTGGCGCCCATGGCATAGGAGCCGTCGCGCAGGGACTGCGGCACGGCGTTGATGACATCGTCCGACAGCGACGACACGAAGGGAATGATCATCATGCCCATCACCAGGCCAGCGGCGAGAGCGGATTCGGAAGCGACATCGAAGCCAAGCGACTGGCCGGAACTGCGGATCAGAGGGGCAACCGTAAGTGCTGCGAAGAAGCCCAGCACCACGGTCGGGATGCCGGCCAGGATCTCGAGGATCGGCTTGACGATGGCGCGGATCGGGGGCGTCGCATATTCGGCCATGTAGATCGCCGAGAACAGGCCCAGTGGGCCCGCCACCAGCATGGCAATGATGGTGATCAATAAAGTGCCGACGATCAGCGGCACGATGCCGAAGACGCCCGAGGATCCAACCTGGTCGGCGCGCATGGCGGTCTGTGGCGACCATTGCAGGCCGAAGAGGAAATCGATCGGCGAGATCTTGCTGAAGAATTGCGCCGCCTCGAAGACAACCGACAGCAAGATACCGATGGTCGTCAGGACGGCAACGGCGGAACAGGCGAGCAGCACATATTTGACGAAATGCTCGAACTGATTGCGGGCGCGCAGTTCCGGCTGGATACGGCTCAGGCCCCAGAAGATGACGGCGAGGCCGGCGAGAACGCCGAGGCCGTTCAGCCCCCAAAATGCCAGGCTTGAAGCGGATGCGTAGGCGGCGGCACCGGCTTTCAGCGTGTCACTTGGCTCGCCCTGATACGAACCGGCCACCAGATTCTGAATGTCACGCAACGTCGCGTCGCGCTGAAGCTGCTCGGCGATGATCGAAGGATCGAAGGCGCCGAACGCCTGGCGCAGCACATAATGCTCCGCCAAGGGTGCGGCCATGACATAGATCGCCATCATCACCGTCAAGACGGCGGCGGCGATATAGAGACCATGATAGGCGGGAAGAGAATGGAGCGCGCTGCCGGTGTCGCTGCGAAGTCCACGGGCGCGCTGGGCGCCCAGTAGAAAGCCAGCGCCAACCAGAACAGCCAGAATTACGAAATACGTCCCCGACATAACATGCCCTGTGTTTTATCTCGCCCGCCGTCTCATGATCCTCGCAGCGGTAGAAAGGGAGTATGAGGCGGCCGGTACATCCGCGGACCGCCTCGGTAGATCACGATCACTTCAGATCGGTTCCGATCTGAAGTGATGAGCGTGATCGAAATCCTTAGTCTGACGCCCAGCTTACATCAGCTGGTCGCCCTTGATCGTTTCGAGACCTTCGGCAGCCGCCTTGGTCTTTTTCGCTTCGTCTTCCGGCAGCGTCACCAGGCCCTTGGCGGCGAGATAGCCGTCCTCGCCCAGCGCCTTGTCCGACACATATTCCTTCACAAATTCCACCATGCCGGG
>VAZZ01000384.1 GCA_005884715.1 Alphaproteobacteria bacterium
GCCACGTTCGTAAAGGTCCCGCGCCCGATCATGGTCGCCGTCATCGTCCATGTCCGCACGCGCGACGAGCGGCCAACCCAGGACGAAGCCGGCAAGCCCCACCATCGCGAGACGCTTCAGAACGGTTTTCATGAGCGACGTCTGTTGCATACCGGAGCTTTCAAATTGCTGTCGATAGCCTTCCATCCGCGGGGATATATCTGAAAATCGCTTTGAATAGTAACGGCTTTGGGCGTCGGATCGCTTGTTCACCTCATTCCAGCCCCCCTGCCGCAACGTCTCCCGTCCTTACAAAACTTTACAATGGAGAGAAGCCCGCGAAACGAGGGCCTCGCAGACTGTCGTCATCCATATTGATTGACGGAGACCGCTCATGACTGATCAGACCAATCACCCCATACCGCTCAACAGCCCGCAGCAGTCCCCGCATGGCCTAGATTTTCTTAAACGCCCTCGTTCAGCAGTACTCGCGCCGAAGAAGTGGCTGCATTCCGTCATGTGATGCCAGTCAATCGGAGTATAGCACCGATGATGGCGTCAGTTGCGCTTGCGATCACTCGCGAGACGATGCTGAGATCGACTCCCAATTGCGCGCCCACCATCGGCAGGATGAAGAGGAGACCAATGAGGATAAATATCCCGTATGGCTCCAGCCGGGCAAGCGGGGAGGCAACGGTGTCTGGGAGCACCCCGACGGCGATGCGACCGCCGTCGAGGGGCGGAATAGGAAACATGTTGAAGACGGCCAATATGACATTGATGATCAGCATGTTTTTCAAGTTCTCCGCGACCCATTGCGCCGCGGTTACGGGCAGGTATCCGACAAGGTGGAAGGCGAGCGCGGCCAAAATGGCGAGCGCGATGTTCATGGCAGGGCCGGCCGCGGCTACCCAGACCATGCCGCTGCGAGGATTTCGAAGTGCTCGAAAATTGACCGGCACCGGCTTGGCATAACCGAACAGGAGCGCCGAATGCAGCAGCAGTAGTAAGCCGGGCAGCAAGATCGTCCCAATCGGATCGATGTGCTTAAGGGGATTGAGACTGACGCGTCCCAATCTCCATGCCGTCTCATCGCCAAGAAGACGCGCGACGAAACCATGGGCCGCCTCGTGAAAAGTAATGGCGATAACTATTGGGATCACCCAAATCGACGCTAGGTAGATGATGTTAGACTGCTGACCCATTTGACCTCTAATTACATTGCTCCGGCACTAGGGGCCTTCCCTCAGCGAGGCGCTCGAATAACCGTTTCTGGCCCCAAGGCGACATCCCAGCTACCAATTTGCGATGTCCGGTTTTGAGGGAAAAACTGCCTTACAGCCGACATGGCATGAAGTCCGAGTCTGACCCTGAGCGGACATCAGCTTGCGCAGTTACTTTGGCACGGGCCCCTTATAGCATTCGCGCGGGCACGCAATTAGTTCTTAATGATCATTTCCTGCGGGCCGAACGGGAAGTTGGTGATGTTCTCGGCCCCGGTTTCGGTCACGATGAAGATGTCGTGCTCGCGGTAGCCACCGGCGCCGGGTTGCCCCTCGGGGATCATGATCATCGGTTCCATGGATACCACCATGCCGGGTTTCAACTCGGTGTGAATGTCCTCGCGCAATTCCACGCCCGCTTCACGGCCGTAATAATGGCTGAGAACGCCAAAGCTGTGGCCGTATCCGAATGAGCGGTACTTCAGCAGTCCCCAGGCGCGATACATCTCATTGAGTTCGGTGGCGATCGCCGCGCAGGTTGCGCCGGGCTTGATGAGCTTGGCGCCGACCCGGTGCACTTCGCAGTTCTTTTCCCACAGATCGATGTGGCTGTTGGAGGCGTAGTCGCAAAACAACGTGCGTTCGAGAGCGGTGTAGTAACCGAAGATCATCGGAAAGCAGTTGAGGGAGAGGATGTCCCCGGACTGCATGACGCGGTTGGTCACCGGATTATGGGCGCCATCCGTGTTGATGCCGGATTGGAACCAGGTCCAGGTGTCCATCAGTTCGACAAACGGGAAGCTCTTGGCGATCTCGCGGATCATTGCGGTGGTCGAGGCGATTGCCACCTCGTGCTCGGGAACCCCGGCCTTGATAGCGGCCATCACCGCGCGTCCGCCGACATTGCAAGTGCGCGCACCTTCGCGGATCAGGTTGTGCTCTTCCGGAGACTTGATTGCCCGCATCCACATCGCCGGTTGCGCGATATCGACAAGCTCCACGCCCGGCAGCGCGTCCTCGATCTGTTTGCGATAGTCGACGGAGATGTGGTCGAATTCCACGCCGAGCCGCTTCACACCATTGGTCAACTGCTGCACGGCGCGGAAGAAGTTATCTTTCCGCCAGTCGGTGTAGGTGATGTTGTCGCCAAAGCTGCGGCGCCACGGCTGGCCGCCATCGATCGCGGCGGTGATCGTGGTGGCGTCATTCGCGTTGATCACCATGCCGTATTTGCGGCCAAAGTAGCAGTACAGGAAACCGGAGTAATAGCAGATGTTGTGATAGGAGGTCAGCAGCGCCGCATCGATGTTGTTCTTTGCCATGTAGCCGCGAAGATCGTTCTGCCTGCGGCTCATCTCGGCGTCGGAAAATGGCGACCAGTCCTTGCTGCCGTTATGCCACTTCACGATGTGTACAAGTTCGTCGGTCATTTTGCTCTCCATGTTTCGGGCACGACGTGTTGATGGTTTCAGGCAGCCGTGACGGCACGCGCCGCAACGCGGCCGAATTCATGGCTGAGGGCTTGCGCAATTCCTTCACTGCACATCTTGAGAAGGATTTCCCCTTCTCGCGTGACGCCTGTTTGGGAGACGAGAACGTACCAAAAAAAACCGGCCGTACTCCGGGCAATGGCGGAGCTAAAGCTGGACCGATCGGATCAATGTGCTCGGCCGCGCCAGTCTGGTTCGTCATGGACATGCATGATGCCTTTCGAGCGTCCCTTTGTCGAATGTCGCCTCATGGCCTGAAGCAACATCCCAGCTACCAATTGCGGTGCCTGGTTTTGAGGGGAAAGCTGCCGTACAGCGGACATGGTCATGAAGTCCGAATCTGGCCCATCGCGCCGGCTTGGGCCGGGCAGAGCATGTCCGCTCTGCCCAGTTACTTCAGACGTCAACTTGCTCGGCTATGGCCAGCGCGTCGTCTACCTCAATCCCAAGGTAGCGGACTGTGCTCTCGATCTTCGTATGGCCGAGGAGTAGCTGCACGGCGCGGAGATTTCCGGTGCGTTTGTAGATCAGCGTCGCCTTAGTGCGCCGCAGCGAGTAGGTGCCGTAGAGGCT
>VAZZ01000385.1 GCA_005884715.1 Alphaproteobacteria bacterium
TTGAGGTCAATCTTATGAGCTTCTTTCTCGTTTGCCGGCAGGTAGTCCCTCTGATGAGGGCGGCTGCCCACGGTCGCGTTGTCAACATGGCTTCGATAGCAGGCAAGGAGGGTTCTCCCTTCAGGTCCGCATATTCCTCTGCGAAGGCGGGCGTAATCGCTTTCACCAAATCGTTTGGCAAAGAGCTCGCGCACACAAATATTCGGGTAAACGCCATTGCACCTGGGGCGATCGACACCGAAATTCTCAAGCAACTATCGCCAGATGATGTGCGGACGTTGGTCGACAGGAGCCCGATGAGGCGGCTCGGCACCGTTGACGAGGTAGCCGCACTTGCACTTTGGCTGTGCTCAGAAGAGTGTTCATTCTGTACCGGTGCGACGTTCGACATGTCGGGCGGACGCGCAGTTTACTGACAGCCAGCTGACGGCTCTCAATGAGAAGCGTCGAATTTCGCCTCAGATGGGCCCACTTCGACAGTCTGTCTCACAGGGCCGCTTTTCACAGCCAAGTGTTTGTCGACTGTGTCCGCCTTCAAGAACGTAGTGAACGCGATGTAACCGGGGGCGAGCCCGGTTGTTAGCTTTCTATTTTGCCTTTTTGCCGCCCTCAGATTTCTTAGCACGCTTTACTGCGCCTGTTGCAGCTTCCGTTTGCGCCGCCCTCGCCAAATTCTCCAAAACGTCACATCCGAAGAATGGCAATTACTTCAAAAACCCAGATTGCAAACGAACCTAATATCATCATGCCTTAGAATCGCGAGACCGCAAGCGTCACATCGGCCATCGACCAGGCCTTGGCGAACTCGGCTTCGACGGCTTTCGCTTCATCGCGCTTGCCCTGCAGCTTCAGCGCTTCGTCCAAACCATGCAGCGCCCATCCGTCGATGCGATAGCTCTTGAGGCTGTCGCGGTAGATGGCCTCGGCCTCTGCCGGTCGATGCGCCTCGATCAATGCAGCACCAAGAATATGGCTCGTCGGCTGATGCCAATAGGGCGGCTCTGTGTAGGGGATAGTTACCTCGATGGCATGCGCCTTTCGGAAGGCCACAATCGCTTCGCTTAGATGTCCGCGATTACGCGCGATCTCGCCATCGAGCAGAGCGGCGCCGACCCGCGCCATCAGAGTTCCCGGCACGGGGAAGGCATCGATGGCGGCGAACTCCTTCCTGTCGATCATGGCCTGCAGCAGGCGGCGATCGCGGCGCGCGCTGCTGAAATAACGCTTGTTGGCGGAGGCGAAGCCGCGGGCATAGAGCGACATCGCAACATCAAGTTTGAGCTTCGGATCGGGTAGCGGTTCGGCGAGGGCCGCATCCCATTTGCCGAAGCGGATGTCGGTCACCACCGGGACGAACAGATAGAGTTGCACCGGCGGAAGATCGGCAGCCATCGGCTCTCCGGCTGCCGCCGCCTTGACCAAGCGATGCGCCGCCTCGGCCGCGTCCTGGTAGCGGCCCATCATTTCCGACGATGTCCAGAGGAAGTGAATGTTGTGGGAATAGTAGGCGAGCGGATAGAAACCTTGAGCCTGGCAGGCGGCAATATATTCCTCGTCCTTCTTGGCGGCGAGCACATTCACTTTCACCGCATCAGCGAAACGGCCCACTCGATAATAGATGTGCGAAGGCATATGGACGATGTGGCCGGCGGCCGGCATCAGCGTTTCGAGTCTGTCGGCGGCTGCTTCGGCGCGTTCGGGCGTGTTTGATGCCTCGACCGCATGAATATAGAGATGCAAGGCGCCTGGATGCTGCGGCTTCTTCTTCAAGACGCCCTCGAGTGTCGACACGATTTCTGCACCGTGGCCTTTCGGGCTCTGCCCGTCGCTCGCCCAGTAGTCCCAAGGCTGGGTATCCATCAGCGCTTCGGCATAGAACACGCCGGCGTCGAGATCGTCCAGATGATCATGCCAGACCTTGCCCATGGCCGCAGCGAAGGCCTCGTCGAGCGGATGGCGATCGGCAGGCACCTTTTGCGCGTAGCGCGCCGCCTCGGCCTCGATCCAAGTGACTTCCTCAGGCGATGCCTTTGCTTCAAGCGACCGCGCTTTTTCAAGCGCCGCCCAAGCAGGTGCCGCGGCATCTGGCTGCATCGGCAGATTGATATTGGGGCCGAGCGCGAACGCCACGCCCCACCAGCACATCGCGCAATCGGGATCGCGCCGCGCCGCTTCGCGGAAAGACCGGATTGCCTCGGCATGATTGAACGCGAAGAGCAATCGCACGCCCTGATCGAAATAGGCCTGCGTCTCAGCATTGCTCGTGGTGATCGGATGATGATGATCGCCATAGCCTTCGAAAAGTGGCGCGCCTGGCTTGTCTGGAACACCGGCATAGATCGCCGGCATCGGCGGCAGCGTCATTTTCATGTTCATGCTCGCCGTCGTGGACGTTTCCGCCATCTTCATGGTCGTTGCGTAATCGGACCTTTGCGCAGCGTTGGCCGGGCTTAACGTGGCTGCGGCAATCATGGCCGCGGCGATCGCTGCGTTGTGTGCTGACATGTGAGCCTCCCATTTCGTGGCAAGATTGGACCGACGGGCGTGCTCGGACAAGTGAATGCAGCGGATAGCCAGAGGACGCGCCCGATCTTGAGCCAGGGGTAATCAGTCATGCACGCAATTTAGAGTTCCCACACAACTGCGACCGGTCAGCCAAGCGTCTATCGGTTTCGCCTCGGAGCTGCATTCTTTTGTCTCACATTTTTGAGGTGCAGGCTCTTCTGGCGACATTTCCAAGGCTTAGGAAAAACGTTGGCAGTTGGTTCGAGTCCCTTTCGGCCCACCAACAAGTCTTCTCAGGGAGACACGTTCCCGGAGCTGAAGAAATGGCCGCGGTATTTCCGCGACTTAGCCGGGCACCTTTGAAAACACTTGGCTGAGAAGTGGCGAATTGGGCGCCAAATGCCGTCACTTCGGCCGACTGTCTCACAGAGCCGCTTTTCACAGCCAAGTGTTTGGTGA
>VAZZ01000382.1:0-3446 GCA_005884715.1 Alphaproteobacteria bacterium
CGACAAATACAATGTGCCGCGCATCGTGTTCTGCAACAAGATGGACAAGACGGGCGCTTCTTTCGAGCAGTGCATCAAAGACATCAAGGAACGTCTCGGCGCCAAGCCGGTTCCGATCCAGCTTCCCATCGGTTCGGAAGCCAATTTCAAAGGCATCATCGATCTCGTCCGCATGAAGGCTGTGGTCTGGGAAGAAGAATCCCTCGGTGCCAAATATCACGACACCGAAATCCCCGACGACCTCAAGGATGCGGCGGTTGCCGCACGTTTGGAGATGATCGAGGCCTGCGCCGAGCTCGATGAGCAGGCGACCGAGGATTATCTCAACGGCAAAGAGATTTCCAACGAGACGATCAAGACGCTGCTGCGCAAGGCGGTCGTGACTGGCGCCCTCTTCCCGGTCCTCTGCGGCTCGGCCTTCAAGAACAAGGGCGTTCAGCCGCTGCTCGACGCCGTCGTCGATTATCTTCCCTCGCCGCTCGACCGTCCCTCGATCAAGGGCATCAATGTCAAGACCGGCGAAGAGACCGTCCGCAAGGCATCCGATTCGGAGCCGCTGTCGCTCCTCGCCTTCAAGCTCATGGACGATCAATACGGTATTCTGACTTTCTGCCGGCTCTATTCAGGCACGCTGAGCAAAGGTACGGCACTCCTCAATTCAACCCGCGAGAAGACCGAGCGCGTCGGGCGCATGGTGCTCATGCATGCCAATACGCGCGAGGAAATCTCGGAAGCCTTTGCCGGCGATATCGTGGCGCTGGTGGGCCTCAAGGATACCCGCACCGGCGATACGCTGTGCGATCCCGCCAAGCCGGTCATCCTCGAAAAGATGGATTTCCCGGATCCCGTCATCGACATGTCGATCGAGCCCAAGACCAAGGGCGATCAGGAAAAGATGGCGATCGCGCTGTACAAGCTCGCGGCCGAAGATCCTTCCTTCCGTGTGTCGACCGATTCAGAGTCGGGCCAGACGATCATCAAGGGCATGGGCGAGCTTCATCTCGACATCAAGGTCGACATCCTGAAGCGCACCCACAAGGTCGAAGTGACCGTCGGCGCGCCGCAGGTTGCCTATCGCGAGACGATCACCCGCTCGGCGGAAGTGGATTACACGCATAAGAAGCAGACCGGTGGTACCGGCCAGTTCGCCCGCGTGATCCTCGAGATCGAGCCGAATGAAAAGGGTGCGGGCTACGAGTTCGAGTCCAAGATCGTCGGCGGCACCGTGCCGAAGGAATTCATCCCTGGCGTCGAAAAAGGCCTCAACTCGGTCATGACCTCTGGCGTGGTCGCGGGCTTCCCGGTTCTCGACGTGAAGGTGGCACTGGTCGATGGTGCCTATCACGAAGTCGACTCTTCGGCGATCGCCTTCGAAATCGCGGCGCGTGCTGCTCTGCGCGAGGGCCTGCAAAAGGCTGGATCGGTTCTGCTCGAGCCGGTCATGAAAGTCGAAGTGACGACGCCGGAAGAATATCTCGGCGGCGTCATGGGCGACCTCAGTTCGCGTCGTGGCCAGATCATCGGCACCGGCAATCGCGGCAATGCGCAGATCGTCAATGCGATGGTGCCGCTTGCCAATATGTTCGGCTACGTCAACAACCTGCGCTCGATGAGCCAGGGACGCGCCAGCTACACGATGCAGTTCGATCACTATGAGCAGGTGCCGACGGCGGTTGCTCAAGAAGTTCAAAAGAAATTCGCTTAACAAGTATAAGACCCAAGACGGAGTAGTCCGATGGCCAAAGAGAAGTTCACCCGAGACAAGCCGCATTGCAATATTGGGACGATTGGTCATGTCGATCATGGCAAGACGTCGCTGACGGCTGCGATTACGAAGGTTTTGGCCGAGACGGGTGGTGCGACCTATACGGCGTATGACCAGATCGACAAGGCGCCGGAAGAGAAAGCGCGTGGCATCACCATCTCGACCGCGCACGTCGAATATCAGACGAAGAAGCGCCACTATGCCCATGTCGACTGTCCCGGCCATGCCGACTATGTGAAGAACATGATCACCGGCGCGGCGCAGATGGATGGCGCGATCCTGGTGGTTTCGGCGGCCGATGGGCCGATGCCGCAGACGCGCGAGCACATTCTGTTGGCTCGCCAGGTCGGCGTTCCGGCCCTTGTGGTGTTCATGAACAAGGTGGACATGGTCGACGATCCGGAGCTTCTGGAACTTGTCGAGATGGAAGTGCGCGATCTTCTCAACTCTTATCAGTTTCCGGGTGATGAGATCCCGATCATCAAGGGTTCGGCGCTGATGGCGCTGGAAGGCAAGAACCCCGAGCTTGGCCATGATGCGATCCTGAAGCTGATGGAAGCGGTTGACAGCTATATCCCGCAGCCTGAGCGTCCGAAGGACCAGCCGTTCCTGATGCCGATCGAAGACGTGTTTTCGATCTCGGGCCGCGGCACGGTGGTTACGGGTCGTATCGAGCGCGGCATCGTGAAGGTGGGCGAGGAAGTCGAGATCATCGGTCTGCGTCCGACGACGAAGACGACGGTTACGGGTGTCGAGATGTTCCGCAAGCTCTTGGATCAGGGCGAGGCGGGCGACAATGTGGGTGCGCTGCTGCGCGGTGTCGACCGCACGGGCGTCGAGCGCGGCCAGGTTCTGGCCAAGCCCGGTTCGATCACGCCGCACAAGAAGTTCAAGGCTGAGGCCTATATCCTGACGAAGGAGGAGGGTGGCCGTCATACGCCGTTCTTCACCAACTACCGTCCGCAGTTCTATTTCCGCACGACCGACGTGACGGGCGTCGTGACGCTGCCCGAGGGCACCGAGATGGTGATGCCTGGAGACAATGTGACGGTCGATGTCGAACTGATCACGCCGATCGCGATGGAAGAGAAGCTGCGTTTCGCCATCCGCGAAGGTGGCAGAACCGTCGGCGCCGGCGTCGTCGCTAAAATTATTGAATAACGGAGGCAGTTGCTAGGGGTGTAGCTCAGTTGGTAGAGCGGCGGTCTCCAAAACCGCAGGCCGGGGGTTCGAGACCCTCCGCCCCTGCCACTCTCTAGAAACGAAAGACAGATGGCCAAGACAAACCCACTCGAGTTCCTTCAGGAAGTCCGTCAGGAGACCAGGAAAGTGACCTGGCCGAGCCGGCGTGAGACGATGATCACGACTGTCATGGTCATGATCATGGTGGTGTTGGCCGCCGGGTTCTTCCTGGTCGTCGATGCCGTGCTGAAATGGGGCGTCGAAAAATTGCTGTTCGGGATGTGAGCCGATGACGAAACGCTGGTACATCGTGCACGCCTATTCGAATTTCGAGAAGAAGGTCGCCGACTCGATCAAGGAGCAGTCGGTGGCAAAGGGTCTCGGCGATCTGTTCGAGGCGGTGCTGGTGCCGACCGAAGAAGTGGTCGAGATAAGGCGGGGCCGCAAATTCAAGAGTGAACGCCGCTTCTTCCCGGGCTATGTGCTGGTGAAGATGGAG
>VAZZ01000382.1:3455-11343 GCA_005884715.1 Alphaproteobacteria bacterium
CAAGCCGATCCCGATCACCGATGCCGAGGCCGCACGCATCCTGAACCAGGTTCAGGAAGGTATCGAGCGGCCGAAGACATCGATCAGTTTCGAGGTCGGCGAGCAGGTTCGCGTCGCCGATGGTCCGTTCGCTTCCTTCAACGGGCTCGTCGAAGAAGTGGATGAACAGCGGGAACGGCTCAAAGTGGCAGTTTCCATCTTCGGCCGGCCGACGCCGGTCGAACTCGAATACGGACAGGTCGAGAAGATCCGCTGATCGGATCGTCCTGTGCACGGTGGGAGGCCAGAAAGCCGGACCACTAACCTCAACAGCCGTCTCTCGGGACGGCGAGGGAAAGAAAGATGGCTAAGAAAGTAGTCGGTTACGTAAAATTGCAAGTCCCGGCGGGGCAGGCCAATCCTTCACCGCCGATCGGTCCAGCACTTGGTCAGCGCGGCCTCAATATCATGGAATTCTGCAAGGCCTTCAATGCGGCTACGCAGGGCATGGAGCCCGGGTCCCCGGTGCCGGTGATGATCACCGCCTATCAGGACAAATCGTTCACCTTCGAAATGAAGGCGCCACCGGCGTCCTACTTCCTCAAGAAGGCGGCGAAGATCAATGCCGGTTCCAAGGAGCCGGGCAAGGGTGCTCCAGTCGGCCAGGTCACCATGGCCCAGTGCCGCGAAATCGCCGAAAAGAAAATCAAGGGCATGAACGCGCGCGAGATCGATGCCGCCGCTCGCGAGATTGCCGGTTCCGCCCGCTCGATGGGCCTGACAGTGGTGGGTGATTAACATGGGCAAGATTGCAAAGCGCATTGCCAAGAACATGAACGGCCTAAGCCGTGAGAAATACTACGGTCTTGGCGAGGCGGTGAAGCTGGTCAAGGCCCGCGCCACCGCCAAGTTCGACGAGACGATCGAAGTCGCGATGAATCTCGGCGTCGATCCACGTCATGCCGACCAGATGGTGCGCGGCGTGTGCAACCTGCCGAATGGCTCCGGCCGCAAGGTCCGGGTTGCCGTTTTCGCCAAGGGCCCCAAGGCCGAGGAAGCGAAGAAGGCGGGTGCCGACATCGTCGGCGCTGATGATCTCTTCGAGACCGTCAACAAGGGCACGATCGATTTCGACCGCTGCATCGCGACACCAGACATGATGGGCCTTGTCGGCCGTCTCGGTAAGGTCCTGGGTCCGCGCGGCATGATGCCGAACCCCAAGGTCGGCACCGTGACCATGGATGTGACGGCGGCCGTCAAGGCGGCCAAGGGCGGTGCGGTTGAGTTCCGCGTCGAGAAGGCCGGTATCGTCCAGGCGGGCATTGGCAAAGCGAGCTTCTCGGAAGAGCAGATCGCCGGCAATGTCAAAGCTTTCGTCGATGCCGTTCTCAAGGCGAAGCCGCAGGGCGCCAAGGGTACGTTCGTCAAGAAAGTGTCTATTTCTTCGACTATGGGTCCGGGACTCAAGCTCGATATTGCGAGCCTGACGGCTACGGCCTGAACAAATTTCCGGTTGGAAAGAAAAATCTTTTCAGCCGGTTAGCCGAAAATCTTCTGATTTTCGGCGAACCTGTCCGAGATTGCTGGCGTGGGGCTCATCCCCACTTAAACATGAAAGCCCGCATGAGATGGGTGTCAAAGAGGTCAAGGTTCCCCTTGGGAACCTCGATCGGTTTGAACCTTATTACCTCCGCTTCCCGGTTCCGGGACAGGAGGGGACAGGCATATGAGCGCCGCCGGGCCTCATCTGCCTTGTGCAGTGTGGTTTGGCGGTTGGTCCACCGGCGCCTTCATCTTCGGATGGGCGTCAAATTAGGAGAGAGCAAGTGGAAAGAGCTGAAAAGAAAGAGCTCGTCACAGCGCTCACTCACTGTCAATCAGGTCAATGACCTGCGCGGCAAGATGGCCCAGGCGGGCGCGACCGTGAAAGTCGCGAAGAACCGTCTTGCAAAACTTGCTCTGGATGGCACTCCCGCAGCCGGAATCAAGGACCTGTTCATCGGTCCGACCATGGTGGCTTTCGCTGCCGATCCGGTTTCAGCGCCCAAGGTTGCAGCCGATTTCGCCAAAGGGAATGAGAAATTCGTCATCCTCGGCGGCGCGCTCGGCCAGACCATCATGGACGCTGCTGCGGTCAAGGCTCTCGCGGAATTGCCCTCGCTCGACCAGCTCAGGGCAAGGCTTGTTGGCATGATCCAGACGCCGGCCACCCGCATTGCGGCCGTGGTCCAGGCGCCTGCCAGCCAATTGGCGCGGGTGCTGAACGCCTATGCCACCAAAGACAAGGCTGCCTGACGGCTTGCCTCAGACGAACCTGGTTCAAACTGATTGAAAGAGAGAAAATAAATGGCTGATCTATCCAAAATCGTTGACGATCTATCGAACTTGACGGTCCTTCAGGCCGCCGAGCTGTCGAAGCTTCTGGAAGAGAAGTGGGGCGTCTCCGCCGCTGCTCCGGTGGCCGTCGCCGCTGCTGCCGGCGCTGCTGCCGCTCCCGTTGAAGAGAAGACCGAATTCACGGTCGTTCTCGCCAAGGTCGGCGACAAGAAGATCGAAGTCATCAAGGAAGTCCGTGCGATCACCGGACTTGGCCTCAAGGAAGCCAAGGACCTGGTCGAAGGTGCGCCGAAGCCTGTGAAGGAAGGCGTCAACAAAAAGGACTCCGAAGAGATGAAAAAGAAGCTCGAAGCCGTGGGGGCTTCCGTCGAGCTCAAGTAATGACTATATCACGGGGTCCGGTGATGCGGACCCCGTGATCCAAAACTGGTGTGTAGCAACAGCTTTCTTGAAACCCTTGGAAGAGGGTTTGAGGTAAGCTGTTGAATTGGCTTGGAAAAGTTTACTTACGAAGGAAGAAACATGGCTGAAGCGCAGACTGTCGCAAGTCGCAAAAGGGTTCGTAAGTTTTTTGGCAAGATCGCAGAAGTCGCGGAAATGCCGAATCTCATCGAAGTTCAGAAAGAATCTTACGATCAATTCCTGCAGGTCAAGGAACCGGCGGGCGGTCGGGCCAGTGAAGGCCTGCAGGCCGTCTTCAAGTCGGTTTTCCCGATCAGCGACTTCACTGGTCAGGCCATGCTGGAATTCGTCCGCTATGAATTCGAGCCGCCAAAATATGACGTAGATGAATGTCAGCAGCGCGGCATGACCTATGCGGCGCCACTCAAGGTGACGCTGCGTCTGATCGTGTTCGAAGTCGACCAGGATACCGGCGCCAAGTCGGTCAAAGACATCAAGGAGCAGGATGTCTATATGGGCGACATGCCGTTCATGACTTCGAACGGCACCTTCGTCGTCAACGGGACCGAGCGTGTCATCGTCTCCCAGATGCACCGCTCGCCGGGCGTCTTCTTCGACCACGACAAGGGCAAGACCCATTCCTCGGGCAAGCTCCTGTTCGCGGCGCGCATCATTCCCTATCGCGGCTCCTGGCTCGATTTCGAATTCGACGCCAAGGACATCATCCATGTGCGCATCGACCGGCGCCGCAAGCTGCCGATCACCACGCTGCTTTATGCGCTCGGCCTCGATAGCGAGCAGATCCTCAACTATTTCTACAGGACCGTTCCCTATACGCAGACCAAGGAAGGCTGGCGGACCCCCTTCGACCCGCAGCGATACCGCGGCCAGAAGCCCTCAGTCGACCTCATCGATGCCAAGACCAAGCAGGTTGTCGTCGAGGCCGGCAAGAAGATCACGCCGCGCCTTGCCCGCAAGATCGCCGAGGATGGTGTCAAGGAACTGCTGGTGCGCAACGAGGACCTTTATGGTCTTTATCTGTCAAGCGAACTCGTCGACGAGAAGACAGGCGAGATCTTCGCCGAAGCCGGCGATGAGATCAGCGAGAAGCTGCTGAAGGGCCTGACCGAGGCCGGCTATTCCAAGCTCGAGTTTCTCGACATCGATCACATCAATACCGGCGCCTATATCCGCAACACGCTCAAGGCCGACAAGGTCGAGAGCTACGAGCAGGCGCTCATCGAAGTCTACCGTGTCATGCGTCCGGGTGAACCGCCCACGCGCGAGACCGCGGAAGCGCTATTCAACGGCCTGTTCTTCGATTCGGAGCGCTATGATCTCTCCGCCGTCGGCCGGGTGAAAATGAATATGCGCCTCGAGCTCGATGCTGCCGACACGGTGCGCGTGCTGCGCCGCGACGACATCCTCGCGGTCATCAAGACGCTGCATGAATTGCGCGACGGCAAGGGCGATGTCGATGACATCGACCATCTCGGCAACCGCCGGGTGCGCTCGGTCGGCGAACTCATGGAGAATCAGTACCGTCTGGGCCTGGTGCGCATGGAGCGCGCGATCAAGGAGCGGATGTCCTCGGTCGATATCGACACCGTCATGCCGCATGACCTGATCAACGCGAAGCCCGCGGCCTCGGCAGTGCGCGAATTCTTCGGCTCATCGCAGCTGTCGCAATTCATGGACCAGACCAACCCGCTCTCCGAGATCACTCACAAGCGCCGCCTGTCCGCCCTGGGCCCGGGTGGTCTCACCCGCGAGCGCGCCGGTTTCGAAGTGCGCGACGTGCATCCGACCCACTACGGCCGCATCTGCCCGATCGAAACGCCGGAGGGTCCGAATATCGGTCTCATCAACTCGCTCGCCACTTATGCGCGGGTCAATAAATACGGCTTCATTGAGACGCCGTACCGCAAGGTGACCAATGGCAAGGTGACTGACGAGGTGATCTATCTATCGGCCATCGAGGAAGGCAAGCACCATATCGCACAGGCCAACGTGCCGTTGACCAAGGACGGCAAGTTCGAGGAAGAGCTCATCGTCGCGCGCAATCACGGCGATGTCCTCATCGTGCCGCGCGAGAAGGTCGATTTCGTCGACGTGTCGCCGAAGCAGCTGGTGTCGGTCGCCGCCGCCCTCATTCCGTTCCTCGAGAATGATGACGCCAACCGCGCCCTGATGGGCTCGAACATGCAGCGCCAGGCGGTGCCGCTGGTGCGCACCAACGCACCGCTCGTCGGCACCGGCATGGAAGCCGTCGTCGCCCGTGACTCGGGGGCGGCGATCACGGCGCGCCGCACCGGTGTCGTCGACCAGGTCGACGCCAAGCGCATCGTCATCCGCGCCACCGAGGAAACCGATCCGACCAAGTCGGGCGTCGACATCTATACGTTGGCGAAGTTTCAGCGCTCGAACCAGAACACCTGCATCAACCAGCGTCCGCTGGTGCGCGTCGGTGACCAGGTGAAGGCCGGCGACATCGTCGCCGACGGTCCTTCGACCGATCTCGGCGATCTGGCGCTCGGCCAGAACGTGCTAGTCGCGTTCATGCCGTGGAACGGGTATAATTTTGAAGACTCGATCCTGCTCTCCGAGCGCATCGTGAAGGACGACGTGTTCACCTCCATCCACATCGAGGAATTCGATGTGATGGCGCGCGACACCAAGCTCGGCCCCGAAGAGATCACGCGCGATATCCCGAATGTCGGCGAAGAAGCGTTGAAGAATCTCGACGAAGCCGGCATCGTCTATATCGGCGCTGAAGTTAAGCCGGGCGACATCCTGGTTGGCAAGATCACGCCAAAGGGCGAAAGCCCGATGACGCCGGAAGAAAAGCTGCTGCGCGCCATCTTCGGTGAAAAGGCGTCGGATGTCCGCGATACCTCGCTGAAGCTGCCGCCGGGTGTTTCCGGCACGGTCGTCGAAGTACGCGTGTTCAACCGCCATGGCGTCGACAAGGACGAGCGCGCGCTCGCCATCGAGCGTGAGGAGATCGAGCGTCTTGCCAAGGACCGCGACGACGAACTGGCGATCCTCGACCGCAACTCGTATGGCCGCGTGCATGACTTCCTGGTCAGCAAGCCGGCTGCCGGCGGTCCCAAGGGCCACAAGCTCGAAGGCAAGATCACAGCCAAGAACCTGGAGGACATCCCGCGTTCGCAGTGGTGGAACATCGCGCTTTCGAACGAGAAGTCGATCGCCGAGCTCGAGGCGATGAAGCAGCAATATGAAGAATCGAAGAAGCGCCTGGAAAACCGCTTCCTCGACAAGGTCGAGAAGCTGCAGCGCGGCGATGAACTACCGCCCGGCGTGATGAAGATGGTCAAGGTCTTCGTCGCCGTGAAGCGCAAGATCCAGCCCGGCGACAAGATGGCCGGCCGTCACGGCAACAAGGGTGTCGTTTCGAAGATCGTGCCGGTTGAAGACATGCCGTTCCTCGAGGACGGCACGCATGTCGACATCGTGCTCAATCCGCTGGGCGTGCCGAGCCGCATGAATGTCGGCCAGATTCTCGAGACGCATCTGGGCTGGGCCTGCGCCGGATTGGGCAAGCAGATCGGCCAGATGCTCGAGGCCTATCGCGAGAGCGGCAAGCCCAAGCCGGTGCGCGATCACATCAACGAGATCTACGGCAAGAACGAAGAGATCGATGCGCTCGACGACAATCAGGTGATCGAACTCGCCGGCACTCTCACCAAGGGCGTTCCGATCGCGACGCCGGTGTTCGATGGCGCGCGCGAGGAAGACATCGCCCACATGCTGAAGGAAGCGGGCCTGTCCTCTTCGGGACAAGTCAGGCTGTTCGACGGCAGGACGGGCGAGGTGTTCGATCGCCAGGTGACGGTGGGCTATATCTACATGCTCAAGCTGCATCACCTCGTCGACGACAAGATCCATGCCCGTTCCATCGGCCCCTACAGCCTCGTCACCCAGCAGCCTCTGGGCGGCAAGGCGCAGTTCGGCGGCCAGCGCTTCGGCGAAATGGAAGTCTGGGCGCTCGAAGCCTATGGCGCGGCCTACACCTTGCAGGAAATGCTCACCGTCAAGTCGGACGACGTGGCGGGCCGCACCAAGGTTTATGAGGCGATCGTGCGCGGCGATGATGCGTTCGAAGCCGGCATCCCGGAAAGCTTCAACGTGCTGGTCAAGGAAATGCGCTCGCTGAGCCTCAATGTGGAGCTGCAGAACTCGCAGCAGCAATCGTAAATCATGGCAGGGCGGTACGCCGCCCTGCCAAACTCTCGTTTCGTCGCGTCCAGACATTCACCCTCGGCGGGGAGGTAATCCCGTAAAAAGGAGAACAGTGTCCATGAACCAAGAGGTCATGAACATCTTCAACCCGGCTTCACCGCCGCAAGTTTTCGACCAGATCCGCATCTCGATCGCATCGCCCGAAAAGATCCTGTCGTGGTCTTTCGGCGAGATCAAGAAGCCGGAAACGATCAATTACCGCACCTTCAAGCCGGAGCGGGACGGGCTTTTCTGTGCCCGAATCTTCGGTCCAATCAAGGACTATGAATGCTTGTGCGGCAAGTACAAGCGGATGAAGTACAAGGGCATCATCTGCGAAAAGTGCGGCGTCGAAGTCACGCTGTCGAAAGTGCGCCGCGAGCGGATGGGCCATATCGAGCTCGCCGCACCCGTCGCCCATATCTGGTTCCTGAAATCGCTGCCCTCGCGCATCGGTCTCCTCCTCGACATGATGCTCAAGGATATCGAGCGGGTGCTCTATTTCGAGCAGTATATCGTGCTCGAGCCGGGTCTGACGCCGCTCAAACCCTATAGCCTCCTGACCGAGAGCGAATATCTGAAGGCTCAGGAAGATTACGGCGAGGATTCGTTCACCGCCGGCATCGGCGCTGAAGCGGTGCGCGAGATGCTGATGGCGATCAATCTCGATAAGCTGCGGGACGAATTGCGCGAAGAGCTGAAAGTCGCCACCGGCGACTTGAAGCCGAAGAAGCTCGCCAAGCGCCTAAAGATCGTCGAGTCCTTCATCGAATCCGGCAACCGTCCGGAATGGATGATCCTCACGGTCGTGCCCGTCATCCCGCCGGAACTGCGTCCGCTGGTGCCGTTGGACGGCGGCCGCTTCGCAACGTCGGATCTCAATGATCTCTATCGCCGCGTCATCAACCGCAACAACCGCCTGAAGCGC
>VAZZ01000383.1:0-2198 GCA_005884715.1 Alphaproteobacteria bacterium
GCTGACAAGACCTGCGCCCTTGAGTGCTGCCAGATGCTGGGAGATGGCGGGCTGCGACACGGCGAAAAGTCCTTTCAATTCCGTGACACTCATTTCGCGGGCCGTCACGCGTTCGAAGACGGCGCGGCGCGTCGGATCCGCGAGAGCTCGGAAAATCTCGGTTTCGACCATATATCATATAAGTGCATACTTATGCAAAAAGCAAGCCCCACTCCTGGTCGTTGAATCATTTTACGAGCTAGTCGCGATAACCAATTGAAGCGAATCAGAAAATCCTGCGCCAATTGCAGCCTGGACTATGGCAGCCCGAGGGACCGCCAAAGACACAAACGCGATGAGCTGATATCGTGGCGATCGCCATGAATATATCGCCGAAATCACAGGGTGAGTTGGATCATGAAGATCAGGCACCTGTCCGCATGACACTCATCGAGGAATATTGCGGCATTATCACCGGGATGCTGGAGAAGCTGGTCTCCACCCAGCGCGATCGTCTGGCCACGGCGCAAGACTGGGTGGCCGATGCACTGGCCGCAGATGGTCTCGTCTATGTCACCGGCAGCGGTCATTCCCATATGATTGCCGAAGAAGTGTTTTATCGCGCCGGCGGTGCAGGCGATCCTCGATCCCGCCCTCATGCTGCACCAAGGGGCTCACCGTTCCACTGTGCTCGAGCGGCTGGAAGGCTATGCCGAGACCGTGCTCGAGGACTATCCGATCGGCCCAAGGGACGTCCTCTTCGTCGCCTCGAATTCCGGCCGCAATGCCTTTCCGATCGAGGCAGCGCTCTTCGCCCGTCAAAGGGGCGCCAAGGTGGTCGCGATCACCTCGAGCGATCATGCCTCGCATGTCTCATCGCGCCACAAGAGCGGCAAGATGCTGCATGATGTCGCCGATCTCGTCATCGACAACCAGGCGCCGTATGGCGATGCCTGTCTCGCGATTCCGAATTCCGAAAAGCGCATGGGCTCGACCTCGACCATTTCGGGCAGTTTCATCATCAATGCGGTGATGGCGGAAGCGGTCGCCAATCTGGGCCGGCGAGGCATCGCGGTCGATATCTATCGCAGCGCCAATTCTGGCGGCGGCGCAGAAGCCGAGGAAATCGTAAGGCGCTGGCGCCCCCGCATCCGCGGATTGTAGAGCCAGACTGTGGATAGTCTATGTCGGGGGCACCGCTGGCGTAAGGCCGTACCTGCGCATGATCTCTGCCATCTTGGCGCGGTCCGGCGGCCCACCAGCCGCGGCGTTGACCAACGCGAAAGTCTCGCGGAAATACTCCGGACCGAGTGCGGCCGGTGTAATAACGCAGAGCACCTTCGCGTCCCGGCTTCCACTATTGTCAAACCGATGGATGGCACCTCGCGGAATGCAGATTGCCTGTCCCGGCCCAACATCGATCTGTTTCCCATCCAGCGTCCAGGTCAGCACACCGTCGATGCCATAGATCGTTTCTTCGAAATGGTCGTGGCTGTGCGCGGGAGCAGGCAGTCTCTGGGAAGCTGCGACAAGCAGCTCAAAGGCCGCAATGCTGCCATTCGAGTTGTCGCCAGTCAGCAAGAAGCGGACCGCGAGGCCCTTGGCGGCAATGGTTTCTTCGGAGGGATTGATGTGGGGATCGATGATTTCCGGTGGCATTGTGCGAATTTCTCAAGTAAATTAACTTTACTATGATAGTAAACTCCATTTATAGAAGTCAAGCACGATTTTGGAAGCCTACCGATGAAGACCGAAGACATGCTGATCGGCGCCTTGCTGCGTGTTCCGGCTCAGGCGATCCAGCGCCGGCTGATCAAGGAGCTCAATGCTGCCGGTTTTGACGAACTTCGCTTGCCGCATATGGCGGTTCTGCAATTTCCCGGTCCGGATCAGGTTCGCCCGGGCGCGCTCGCCGAACGCGCCGGCATGAGCAAGCAGGCCATGAACCAGTTGCTCCGGAGCCTTGAGGGTTTCGGCTATATTGTCCGCTCCGACGTTCCGGGTGAGGCAAGCGCGCGCCAGATCCGTCTTACGGAACGCGGACATGCCGCCTTCTGGAAGATGGTCGACATATTGCGCGAAATCGAGCGCGAGTGGAGTGCCGAACTTGGGCCGGAGCATTTCGTCCAACTCAAAGCGCTGCTATTTCGCGTCTGGGATAGCTCCCTGATTCGCTAGTCCCTGAGCCGCTCGATCTCGACCCCGACGCTCCTCGCATT
>VAZZ01000383.1:2263-15247 GCA_005884715.1 Alphaproteobacteria bacterium
CGCGACGATCTCCTCGACCTTCTTCACTACGATCTCGTAGCTCACCACATTCCTGATATCATCGCTTAGGGGATCATCGCCCTCTTTCACCGAGAGGTCGATATTGACAACAATCTTTTGCGGCTTGGTCTTCTCTTCAGGATAGATGCCGAGCAGTGCTTCGATCTTGAGATCCTTGACGAAGACATGGCGCAGCTTCGCTTTGCCGCTTGCCACATGGTGGGTGATCTTGACCTCCGCGCTTCCGCTCATCGCCTATTCTTTCACGTCCATGACATCACGCGTTTGCCACAAGAGATGCTGACCGCCATCGAGAACAATCATCTGGCCGGTCATCGCCCGCGCCGACAATATGTATTTTAGCGCTGCGGAAATTTCTTGCGGCGACGTACCGCGCTTCAGAAGCGTCAGCCGCGCCTGGCGGGCGAAGTCCTCTTCATCCATGCGCACATTGGGCAGCGCCGGCCCGGGCCCTATGGCATTGACCCGGATCTTGGGCGCCAGCGCCTGGGCGAGCGTCCGGGTCACGGTCCATAGCGCCGATTTGCTCGCCGTGTATGAGAAGAATTTGGGCGTCAGCTTCCATACCCGCTGATCGATGATGTTGATGATATTGCCTTGCGCATCGCCCGGCACCTGGGCCGCGAAACTCTGCGACAGGAAGACCGGCGCTCTTAGATTCGTATCGAGATGCGCCGCCCAGCTTTCGAGCGTCACTGATCTTGCTTCGTCGGGCTCGAAGCGCGAGGCATTGTTCACCAGGCACGTAAGCGGGCCCAATGCGCCATTGGCCTCGCCGATCAGCCGCTCCGGTACATCGGCGCGGGCGAGGTCGCCCTCGACGATCACGCTGCGTCCGCCACCGGCCTCGATCTCCCGCTTCAGTATTTCGGCATCGGCCCGCGAGGCATTGCAGTGGATGGCGACTGCCCAGCCATCATGTGCGAGATCGAGAGCGATCCGCCGGCCGATCCGGCGCGCCGCCCCGGTGATTAGGACGGAGCGGGTCAACTCGCTGTTTCGCAAAATCTGCTGGTCATCTGGTCTGCTCCTTATCAACTCTGCAAGCCCGATCAAGGCTGTTCGTTGAGTGGCGAGCATTCGGTCTGGAGGGATCTCGATAGATGTCGAAGCCGCGCATCAGCACTTCGACCAACGCGATCGGAATATTGCGCCGAGGACAGCTTCTCATGCTTTCGGCATCAGAATGACATAGTGTTTGCGCACCCTCTCGACCGTCTCCCAGGTTCCCTTGAAGCCCGGCGGAATGAGGAAACCGTCACCGGCCTTGAGCGTCCATTTCTTGCCCTTGTGATTGGTGAGAATGGCCTTGCCCTCGATGAAGTGGCAGAACTCCCACTCCTTGTAGTCAACCTTCACCTTGCCGGGCGTCGATTCCCAGATGCCCGAGAAGAGCCGGCCGTCCTCGCCGCTATAATGATTCCAGGTCTTGGTCTTGTAGGGACCCGTGACGAGATTGTCGGGGCCTGCCTGCCCCTTCTCGGCCTCCGGCGCTGATTTGCCGGTAGTCTTCATGACGATGATGTCAGCCATTCATTGCTCCTGCAGTTTGGCTTGGTGTAGCCTCATTCCTCTTTCCTTCTTTCCAGTTTGCGCAGAAGGCTATCCTTGCCGTCCTGGAAATCAGATGCGATCCACCAGTCCTCGAGCCGCGCAAGTTCGCGGCCCACGGCCGGGCCAGGCTTGTAACCCTGCGCGATGAGGTCCTGCCCGGTGAGCGGGAAGCGCGGGATCGGCCATCGATCGGCAAAGGTTAGGAGGTCTCTCCACCTTTTGCTCGTAGGCGAGTCCTTCGATCCTGCCCAGCCCAGCCTGACCAGATCACGCCATGTCTCGCGTCCCAGATGATAAAGCACCACGCGCCGTTCGCGGTCGCGCAGCTTGGGTTTTGGCTGAACATGATTGGCGATTGCTTCGAGGCGACGCATTTCCGCATTGGTGAGACGCAGCCGCTGGTGCAGCGACAAAGGCGCCTTGGCCAGGAGGACCAGCCGCAACAGCGCGTCGGGTTTCAATCCCTGTGCCATGTCGATCTTCGCCATGCGCTCTAGCGCGCTGAGATCGCTCACATGCGCAAACAGAACCTTGAGCACATTGCGCGACGCCATCAGTCTCACCGTCTCGCTTGCCCGCCCGGCTTCCAGAAGCTTGAAAAGCTCTTGTCGGACGCGCTCGCTCGAGAGAGCGCGCAGCTTGCCCTTGTGCTGGATGCAAGCCGCGAGTCCTTTGCCATCGGGTGCGCCGGCGCCATAGCGCGCATGAAACCGGAAGAAGCGCAGGATGCGCAGGTGATCCTCCTTGATACGCTCGGCGGGCGATCCGACAAACCTGACTCTTTTTCTTAGTATATCCGCGTAACCACTTGTCGGATCATGTATTTTCCCGTCCATGGAACAATAGAGCGCATTCATGGTGAAGTCGCGCCGCCTTGCATCCGCTTCCCAGTCATCGGTGAAGGCGACGCGCGCTTTGCGGCCAAAGGTTTCGACATCGACGCGCAGCGTCGTCACTTCGAACGGCTTGCCGCCAATGACCAGAGTGACGGTGCCGTGGTCGATACCGGTAGGATGCACACCAAGGCGTGCTTTCTCTCCGGCACTGACGATGCGCTCGGGCGTCAGCGTCGTCGCGATGTCGATCTCGCTCACCGGCTCGCGAAGGAGTGCATTGCGTACCGCACCACCGGCGACACGCGCTTCGCCACCCACGGCTTCGATTGCTGCGAAGACGCGGCGCAGGGCCGGGTCTTTGAGCCAGGCCTCACGAGCGAGCGAGGGAGGTTTCTTCATGGTGCCCGATAGAGACGGTCATAGAGATTCATGATCATGCCGGCGGTGGCGCCCCAGATATACCGCTCGCCATAAGGCATGGCGTAGAAATATCGCTCCTTGCCCTGCCATTGCCGGCTGTGCCGAAGATGGTTTTCCCGGCTCATCAAAAATCGGAGCGGCACTTCGAAGATGTCTGCGACTTCGCCTTCATGGGGCGAGAGGACGAAGCCCGGCCGCACCAGCGCCACGACAGGCACGATCTGGAAGCCCGTCACCCTCGTCAGATAGGCATCGAGAAAGCCGATCGGCTCGATATAGGTTTGATCGAGCCCGGTTTCCTCGCGCGTTTCGCGCAAGGCGGCGGCCAGCGCATCCCTGTCGTCTTGATCGACCTTGCCGCCCGGAAAGGCGATCTGCCCGGCATGGCTCGCCAGATGATCGGTGCGCTGGGTGAGAAGCACCGTGAGCTCGGGCTTATGCAGCACGATGGGGACCAGCACGGCGGCCGCGCGCCGGGACTCAAGCGGATCGATGGAGGTCGTCGTCGCTGCGCACCGCTGACTGCGGCACGTCCTTCAGGAGCCGCGTTGCGGCGCGCTGGCGAAATTCCGCCTCATCGAACCGGAAATCATTCATGATGCGATGGCGCCGATCTCGGCTGTGCGCTGCATCGGCCAGAACCGGCCGGACGACCAGATGCCGAACCACTCGCCCTCGACGACGCCCAGCGCCACAAGATCGTAGAAGAGGGCTCGCGAGACGAGCGCTTCCAGCCGGCCGCGCACCAGAACATAGGGTTTGAGGCCGTCTGTCCCCTCTTCGACGGCGACGCGCATCGGATGCGCAATATCAATTGTGACAATGTCGTCGGTATTGGTCTCGAAGCTGATGATTTGATTGCGGCCTTTGCCCGCGATACTCATCCTTATGGCGACAAACGGCGCATCATCGACCCTTATGCCGCATTTCTCGACCGGGGTGACGAGATAATATTTGCCGTCCGCATCGTGGCGCAGCACCGAAGCGAACAGCTTCATCAGGGGTTTGCGGCCGATTGGCGAATTCAGATAGTACCACAGGCCGTCCTGGGCGATGCGCATGTCAATATCGCCGCAAAAGGGCGGGTTCCATAAATGGACCGGGGGTATGCCTTTTTTGCCCGAGGCCTTCTCTGCCGCCTTGAGGCCGGCCAGGGGATTGCCCGCATCGCGCTCCGGCTTGGTCATGATAAGGCCATGCTTGTTCACAAGAATTTCATTGACGGAATCGGCATTTGGCCCACCAGATTTGGTTTCGCAACTGGCCAGCCCCAAACTATAGTGAGCCCCATGGCAAGCATCAATGAAGCAGACAAGCATATAGTATCCGAACTCGACCAGATGGCCGGCCGCCTCGAGAAGGTCCGCGAAGCCATCGGCAAGGTGATCTTCGGCCAGTCGGACGTTATCGACCTGTCGCTGACTGCCATCCTGGCGGGCGGTCACGGGCTTCTTGTCGGCGCGCCCGGCCTCGCCAAAACGAAGCTCGCGACCACGCTCGGCCGTGTCCTCGGACTGGAAGAGAAGCGCATCCAATTCACGCCCGATCTGATGCCCGCCGACATATTGGGCTCGGAAGTACTCGATGAGAGCGAGCACGGACGCCGGCAATTCCGTTTTGTTCCGGGTCCGGTCTTCTGCCAGCTTTTGATGGCGGATGAAATCAATCGCGCCAGCCCTCGTACACAGTCGGCCCTGCTGCAGGCGATGCAGGAGCATCATATCACCATCGCCGGCGTGCGCCACGATCTGCCGCGGCCGTTCCATGTGCTTGCCACCCAGAACCCGATCGAGCAGGAAGGCACCTACCCCTTGCCGGAAGCCCAGCTCGACCGTTTCCTCGTCGAAATTGATGTCCCCTATCCGGCCCTCGACGCCGAGCGGCGCATGCTGTTCGCCACAACGGGCACCGAAGAGGATGAAGCGCAGATCGTCCTTACTTCCGTTGAATTGATGAAGATCCAGCATCTGGTGCGCCTGATGCCGGTCGGCGAACAGGTCGCCGATGCCATCCTCTCGATCGTGCGCGCCGCGCGTCCAGGGCCTGACGCTGATGAGTATGTCAACAAGACAATCGGCTGGGGTCCCTCGCCGCGCGCCAGCCAGGCCCTGATGCTCGGCGCCCGCGCCCGTGCCTTGCTCGGTGGCAGGCTGTCACCTTCGATTGATGACGTTCTCGCTCTCGTCGGGCCGGTGTTCCGGCATCGCATGGCGCTCACTTTCAGTGCGCGCGCCGATGGCGAAACGATCGACAGCGCTATCGACCGCTTGAAAACACGGCTGGGCTGAAAGAGCTAGATGCAAGACCGGGCTTCCCTCGCCCTCAATGACCGCGCCGAAACTCTGTCGAGCGCGCTGCCGGCGCTACTCGTCGAGGCACATCGCATTGCTGCAACGGTGATCATGGGCGTACACGGCCGCAAACGTTCAGGCCCTGGCGAAACCTTCTGGCAGTATCGTCCCTATTCTTTCGGCGACAACGTCCAGCAGATCGACTGGCATCGCTCGGCCCGCTCCGATCGTGTCTTCATACGCGAGAATGAATGGGAGGCCGCCAATACGCTGTGGCTGTGGATATCACCGTCAGTGGCGATGACGTTCCAATCGCATCTCGCCAGCGTGACCAAGGCGGATCGGGCGAAACTTCTCGCGCTGGCGATCGCAAACCTCGCCATCCGCGCCAATGAGCGTGTCTCGCTCCTGGGAACAAATCTCGTTCCCGCGCATTCACGCCCTGCGCTCTTGCGGCTGGCGCAGACTTTGATCTGGGCACCTTCATCGGACGCGCTCCCCGCCGCGGTCAGGCTGCCGAAGTTTTCGACAGTGCTGATGTTCGGAGATTTTCTTGAAAAGCCTGATCGCATCGCGCGGTCCTTGAGTTCGATCGCCGGCAACGGCGTTGCTGGGCACATCGTCCAGGTCTGCGATCCGGCGGAAGAGACATTGCCCTATCAGGGCCGCGTCCAGTTCGAGGAAATGGCGGGGCCCCTCAGCTATATGGCTGGTAAGACCGAAAGCCTGCGCGAGGCCTATCAGGCGAAGTTCCAAAACCAGCGCGAGGAAGTTCGCGGCATTGCCCGGCGTATCGGCTGGAGTTTCGCCGTCCATCGCACCGATGAACCGCCGTTGCGGATATTGCATGCCTTGCATGGGCTGATCGGCGGCGAAAAGAGCCGCACGCATCAGGCAAGGACCTTCTGATGCTTCAGGGCCTTACCTTTCTCACCCCCTGGGCGCTTGCCGCGATTGCAGCACTTCCGGTCATTTGGTGGCTCCTGCGCTTCACGCCGCCCAAGCCGCAGCATGTCCGGTTTCCGCCGCTCAGGCTGCTTCTCGAACTCGTGCCGCGCGAGGAACAGCCGGACAAGACACCTTGGTGGCTGCTGCTGCTGCGGCTGGCTCTCGCCGCCTTTCTGATTCTCGCCGTGGCCCATCCGTTGCTCGTGCCTAGCGATGCGACCCGCCTTGCCGGCAATCCGCTGCTCGTCGTCGTTGATGACAGCTGGGCGGCGGCCAAGGATTGGGACAGGCGGCTAGCTGTCCTGCAGGATCTGGCAGCCACCGCCCAGCAGGCGGGAGTGCCGGTGACGATCGCGGCGACTTCGCCGACGACGCGTCCTGCCGATTTGACACCGCAGGCTGCCCATGACGCGGAGAGCCGGATCACGGCGCTCAGCCCCAAGGCGCTGCAGCCGGACCGGCTGTCGCTGCTTGATCGCCTCACGCCGGCCTTCGCGGACAAAAGCGGCCTCAACGTCGTCTGGCTCTCGGACGGCCTCGATCACGGTACCGCAAATGCCTTTGCGCAAGGTTTGCTGGCGCTCAATGGCAACCAGGCACACCTCGAGGTGATCGCCGCTCCGGTGAACACGCTGCCCCTGGCACTCGCAGCACCCGAGATCGAAGGCGGCCGCATGAAGATCGCAGCCCTGCGTCCGTCTTCTTCGTCACAGGGCATCAAGACCGTCGCGAAAGCGCTGGCCGGCAATGGCCGAAACCTGGCGGAAGCCACTTTGACATTCGGTCCCGATTCCCGGCGCGCCGAAGGCTTCATCGACTTGCCGCTTGAATTGCGCAACGAGGTCCAGCGGGTCGAATTGTCCGATGAGCGCAATGCCGCCGCCAACTACCTTCTCGATGACCGCTGGCGCCGCAAGACGGTCAGCCTGATGGCAGGCAGCACGCTTGAAACGGCGCAGCCCTTGCTCTCCCCGCTCTACTATGTGTCGCGGGCGCTCGAGCCCTATGCGGAGACCTCCGAGCCCAAGCAGGCTTCCGACCTCAAGAATGAACTCGATGCCGGGCTCTCGATCCTCGCGCTGGCGGATATCGGCGTGCTGGCGCAGGACGAACAGGACATGATTACAGGCTGGGTCGAGCGCGGCGGGCTGCTCTTGCGGTTCGCCGGCCCCAGAATGGCTGCCGCCCAGGATCCGCTGATTCCTGTCACCTTGCGCGAAGGCGGTCGCGCTTTGGGAAGTGCCTTATCCTGGGAAACGCCGCAGGCGCTGCAACCCTTCGCCGAGACCAGTCCATTTTCGGGAATCGCCCTCGACACTTCCGTTGTCGTCAATCGCCAGGTCCTTGCCGAGCCCGCCGCCGATCTTACCCCCAAGGTCTGGGCGAGCCTTGCCGATGGAACGCCCTTGGTGACCGCCGAACATCGCGGAAAAGGCATGATCGTTCTCTATCACGTCACCGCAAACGCCGATTGGTCGAATCTCCCCTTGTCTGGCATGTTCGTAGAAATGTTGCGTCGCATACTTGATCTGGCCCCCAGCGCCGGCAGTGGCGCCACTGCAGGCAGCCAAGAAGCCGCCAGCCAAGCGGCCTTCACGCCCCGCCGTGTGCTGACCGGCACGGGCGATTTCGCTGACCCTTCGCCCGATGCCGAGCCGATTGCGGCAGCCGATATCGACAATGCCAAGCCGACGCCGAACCATCCTGCCGGGCTCTATAATCGGGGCTCCCTCGAGCGCGCGATCAATCTGTCGATGCGCGAAGGCGATCTGAAACCGATGGGGGCGCTTCCGGCTGCGGCCCAATTACGCGGCATCGAGCGGGCACCTGCTGTGCCTCTTGCACCCTACCTCTTTGGCTTCGCCGCTCTGCTTTTCCTCGCCGACTGCATTGCCGCTCTGTGGCTCGCCGGCAGCTGGCACAGGCTCAAGGCCCGCCGGGCCGGTGCAGCTGTCATTGTCCTTCTGGCGATGGGTGCAGTCATTCGGCCAGATATCGTACGCGCGCAAGATGCCCCCGCCGACCAGTTTGCCTTGAACAATACGCTGCAGACCAAACTCGCTTATGTCGAGACAGGTGATGCGCAAGTCGATGAGATCAGCCGGCAGGGCCTCACCGGCCTCGACAACATCCTGGTCGAGCGCACCTCAGTCGAGCCAGGCGAGCCGGTCGCCATCAATCTCGATCGCGATGAGATTGTCTTCTTTCCGCTGATCTACTGGCCCATTCTGCCCAATGCGCAGGCGCCATCGCCCGCAGCCCTCGCCAAGCTCAACACCTATATCAAGAATGGCTGCACGATCTTCTTCGACACGCGCGAGGATGGCGCCGACCTGAACAGTCTCGCCGGCGAGGTCTCGGGTGCCACGCTGGCGCTGCGCCGCGTGGTCGAAAAACTCGATATCCCGCCGATCGAGCCGGTTCCTCCCGATCATGTCCTGACTAAAGCCTTCTATCTTCTGCAGTCTTTCCCCGGACGCTATGAGCGCGGCCAGCTCTGGGTTGAATCAGGTGAAGGCGGAACAGGGTCCGGCAATGCCGATGGCGTGACATCGGTCATCATCGGCGCCAATGACTATGCCGCGGCCTGGGCCCAGGACAATCGTGGCCAGCCGCTCTACGCGACGATGCCCGGTGGCGACCGCCAGCGTGAATTCGCTTATCGGACCGGCGTCAACATCGTGATGTATGCGCTGACCGGCAACTACAAAGCCGATCAGGTGCATGTCCCGGCATTGCTTGAAAGGCTTGGGCAATGAACTGGGATTTCAACATCGCCCCCTTGCTGCCCTGGCCAGCTTTGGCCGCGCTTGCGGCGGCCGGCCTTGTCTTCATCGCCGTCTCGGTGCTGACGCGCGGGCGCGGCTGGATATTGCGCGGCCTCGCTCTCGCCTTGCTGCTGGCCGCCCTCGTCAATCCGAGCCTGCGCAACGAAGACCGCGAGTCGCTCTCCGATATCGCCATTGCCGTCGTCGATCAGAGCCGCAGCCAGAGTTTTGGTGACCGCGCGGCCCGTACCGAACGCGCCCTCGGCGATCTCTAGCAGGCGGTGGCGCGCCTCAGCAACACCGAACTGCGCGTCGTGACCGTCACATCGAATGTCTCGGCCGAGAACGATGGCACGCGGCTGTTCACGGCCCTGAATGAAGCTCTGTCGGAAGTGCCGCCGGAACGCTTTGCCGGTGCGGTGTTCATCACCGACGGCCAGGTCCATGATGTGCCGAAGGACGCGGACAAGCTCGGGCTCAATGCGCCGCTGCATGGCCTCATCACCGGCAGCCGCAAGGAGATCGACCGGCGCATCGTCATCGAGCAGTCTCCGCGCTTCGGCATTGTCGGCAAGGAACAAACTGTCCGCTTCAGGGTCGAGGAGACTGGCAATCAGCCAGGTCCGATCGGCGTCACCATTCGCCTCAACAACGGCGAGGAACGGAATATCGAGGTCCAATCCGGCCAGAGCATGTCGCTGCCGGTGCTGGTCGATCATGGCGGCCAGAACATCACCGAAATTATCGCCGATCCATTGCCCGGCGAAATCACGGAGCAGAACAACCGAGCCATCTCGATCATCGAGGGCATTCGCGACCGCTTGCGGGTGCTGCTGGTGTCGGGCGAACCGCATCCGGGCGAGCGCACCTGGAGAAACCTGCTGAAGGCCGATGCCTCCGTCGATCTCGTCCACTTCACTATCTTGCGCCCGCCCGAGAAGCAGGATGGCACGCCGATCAAGGAACTGTCGCTTATCGCATTCCCGACCCGCGAGCTGTTCGTCGAGAAGCTCGACGAGTTCGATCTCATCATCTTCGACCGCTATCAGCGGCATGGCATCCTGCCGATGATGTATCTGGCCAACATCGCTGACTATGTGAAGCGCGGCGGTGCCGTGCTGATTGCCGCCGGCCCCGACTTCGCCGCCGAGGATGGGCTTTACAACACGCCGCTCAACGCGGTGCTGCAGGTCGTGCCCTCTGGCCAGGTCCTCGAAGGCGGCTTCAAGCCGCAGGTCACCGATCGCGGCCAGCGTCATCCGGTGACTCGCGGCCTTCCCGGGGCCGAAGGGAAGACACCCAAATGGGGTCGCTGGTTCAGACTGGTCGACGCCCAGGCTGAATCAGGCGAGGTCGTCATGTCGGGCCTCGACAACAAGCCGCTTCTCGTGCTCTCGCGCGAGGAGCAAGGCCGTCTCGCACTTCTCTTATCCGATCACGGGTGGCTGTGGGCGCGTGGCTATGAAGGCGGCGGGCCCCAGACCGAATTGCTGCGCCGACTCGCCCATTGGCTGATGAAGGAGCCAGATCTCGAGGAAGAGTATCTGAGCGGCAAGCAGGACAACGACAATATCGTCATCGAACGCCGCACCATGGCAGACACGGCGGCCCCGGTAACGGTGACCCTGCCCTCAGGCGCCACACGCCAGATCGAACTGAAGCAAGTGACACCTGGCGTCTGGCGTGCCGGCTTGCCGGTGACCGAGCCCGGCATTCACCGCCTCGCCGATGGCAAGCTCACTGCCGCCGTCGCGATCGGCAGTGCCGATCCCAAGGAGACGGCTGACCCGGTGGCGACCGAAGCCAAGCTCGCACCTGCAGCCAAGGCGTCAGGGGGTGGTCTGTTCTGGCTTGAGGATTATTCGAACTTGCCGCGCATCGGCAAGGCCGATGCCGGCCGCCAGATGGCGGGGTCCGGCTGGCTCGATTTCAAGGCAAACAATGCGCACCGCGTTCGCGCCGTGCACGAACTGCCGCTCTTCTCAACGCTGGGCAGTCTCGCTTTGCTGCTCATGGGCTTTGCCGCCATGTGGTATCGCGAAGGCCGTTAGATCACGATGAGTTTTGGATCGAGTTAATCCAAACTCATAAACGTGGTCGATTCTAATACGTTAGAGTGGCATTCTTACGAAAAACCGGTGCCCACTTCTTCGCATCCCGCTCTGAGAGTTCAGCGAAGCGATAAGGCGGCAGCACGAGACCTTTCGCCAAGGCCAGCGCCCCCTCGGCCAGTTCAAGATAGAGCAACCGCTCGGGATCGACCGGACCCGGAAGCTCGATCTGGCCATGCGGGACCTTCTTGAAGCCGACGCGCGCATAATAGGGTGCATCGCCTACCAGGATGACAAGGCGGTGGCCAAGCGCCTTGGCCTTGTCGAGACCAGTCCGCATCAAAGCGCGCCCGATGCCGATATTCTGCCGATCCGGGTGGACGGCGAGCGGTCCCAGCAGCAGGGCATCGATACCGGCTTCGCCGATTTTGAGCGGCCAGAAACTGATGGCGCCGGTCAGCCCGAAGCCCGTTTCGCACGTGACGAGGGAGAGCCCCTCAATGGCGGTATTGCCTTCGCGCAGCCGATACGATGTCTTGGCCGAGCGGCTGAGACCGAAGGTCAGGTCGAGAAGGTGTTCTGTGGCAGGTTGATCGGCAGCTAGCGCCACCTCGACGGTGATGGACATGGTGGATTCCGTTGGGTCTGAGACTGCACTGGCCCCAGAGACGGAATCATCCGCGGATCGGGGGCGATTCAACGCGCGAAAGCGCCGATCGGTCTCGTCGTCGCAAGCGACAGGGCATTTGCAATATCCGCTTCATGGGCGCGCCCTTAACATGGCGAGGCCCTCCCGTAAACACCTAACTCATTTACCAGTGAGCAGACGGCCTCGTCCCGGTGGTGATCTCGGCTATCCGTCGCCTCGTCCCGCCGGTCGTGCCGTCAGGCAGGCCGGTCACGGGGAAAAAGCCGGCTTCCTTTATCTCCACTGTCGGTTTCCACGCCTGCCGGCTGAATTTGCGGATGACGAAACAAACGACATGGTCGCCGCGGAATTTCGCATCGTTCGAGAACAGGCCATGAAATACTGGCGTTCCCTCGATGACGATACCCCCCTCCTCTTTGACCTCGCGGCTCACCGCGTCGTAGATCGTCTCACCGCGTTCGACGCCACCACCGGGCAGAAGCCAGCCCGGCGCATAGCTGTGCCGCACCAGGAAGATGCGGCCTTCCTCGTCGAATACCGCAGCCCTGACTCCCAGCGTCATGCCCCTGCGGAGCCTGAACCATGGTTGCATCAAAAGCAGGTGAAAACGACTGGCCATCGCGTGTCCTTGAGTCGGGCGGGCAATCACAGTAAAGCCAAGCAAAATGAAACAGATCTTCCGCATCTTTCTTTCGGCCGAGGAGACCAGGCCCTGGGCCGTAGTGCTTTGCCTACTGCTTTCAGGCTTCGCCGAGGCAATCAGTATTACCGCACTTTTGCCGACGATCCAGTCGATTACCAGCGAAGGTATCGGCAAGGGCACTAGTTCTCCCGCGATGATGTTCATCGACAATTTCATGTCGGGCCTCGGGATCGCGCCCAATCTGCCCAATCTCATTCTCATCGTCGTGATCTTCTTTTCGCTGAAGACACTCCTGGCTTTCGTCGCGTTGTCTTATGCGGGCTACGCGATTGCCGGCGTTTCCACCGGCCTGCGGCGCAAGCTGATCAAGGCTCTGTTTGGCGCGCGCTGGAGTTTCTACACGCAACTGCAGACCGGGCGCATCGCCAACATCATCAGCGGCGAGGCGGCCAATGCCGGTATGGCCTATTTCGTCGCGGCCCAGGTCATGGCATTTTCCGTTCAGGGCATCATCTACACCATTGTCGCGTTCATGGTCGATTGGAGGCTGGCTTTGCTTGGCCTTTTGGTCGGCGGGGGCATTGCCGCATCCCTCAACTGGCTGGTTAGGGTCGCTAAGCGAGCCGGCTACAAGCGCGCTGGTCGGACCTCGGATCTTACGACCTTCATCACCGACATGATGAACAACATCAAGCCGCTGAAGACGATGAACCGCTACGATCGGCTGGTCGGCGAAATGGGCCTGATCCTCAAGCGCTTGCGCAAGGCCCTGGTGACGCGCGAACTCGCCCGCCAGGGCCTCA
>VAZZ01000390.1 GCA_005884715.1 Alphaproteobacteria bacterium
CGATCGCCGAATATCTGGTCAGCCTGAAGTAGACTAATCTAATGCTAATCCTGGGCTTCGCCCGAAAGCGGCGGAAAGGACGAAGCCTTGCCTTAGAACTCTTTCTTAGGTTCCAGGATCTGGCGGCCCTTATACATGCCGGTCTTGAGGTCGACATGATGAGGACGGCGCAATTCGCCGGACTTCTTGTCCTCGATCCAGGTCACTGTCTGAAGCTTATGTCCCGAGCGGCGCATGCCGATGCGGCTGCGGGACATTTTCTTGCGTGGAACGGCCATTGAAACTCTCCATGAAACAAAAGGCGCTGCCCGGCCGGGCCGGGGCGCCAAAAAGGTGCCGGGCTTATAGCGGGCTTCTCAGGCCAAGACAAGCCACATAGGGACCCATGATATTCATCCGGGCGATGATCCGCTGGGCGATCCCGGTGACCCGTTTTGACGGCTTTCCGGCGCTCCTCCTGATGGGATTGGGAAGGACGGCGGCGAGGAGAGCGGCCTCCCGCTTGGTCAATTTGGCCGCCGGTTTCTTGAAATGATATTGCGACGCCGCCTCCGCCCCATAGATGCCGGGGGCCCATTCGACGATGTTGAGATAGACCTCGATCATGCGCCGCTTGGTCCAGAAAAAGTCCATCCAGTAAGCCAGCGGCAGCTCCAGCACCTTGCGGATCGGATTGCGGCCATCCCACAGGAACAGGTTCTTCGCGGTCTGCATGGAGATGGTGCTGGCCCCCCTGATCGGCCCTTCCCCGTCGCCATCGGTCGCCTCATCGAGAACGTCGCTGAATTCGATCCAGTCGACGCCATTATGCGAGCAGAAACGCGCATCTTCGGAGGAGACGACGGCGAGCGGCAGATAGGGCGAAATCCGATCGAGGCTCACCCAGTCATAGGAAATTCCATTGCCATTGACGAGCCGGGTGATCATCAGATTGGAGGCGGGCGGCGGGAACACCGCATAGACGAAGGTCATCACGATGGGCCACAAAGCGATGATGACGGCCACGCTCGCAACCCGGCGCGGCCAGGGCCCGAAGCGTTTCACAAGGCCGGATTTGAACCTGGTCTTTCGGGCCACGGCTGAGGTCTCGTCATCTATCCCGGCAGGACTCGTGTTATGAGCCCCGCGCCGCTGCAGAAGCGCCCGCCGCCTGTCCCCGATATCAGTCATGACCGGACATGTGCAATGGGGCCGGCATAATGGGCCACAGGTTGAGTTTCCATCCTCATCTCTTTACAGCTTGGCAAAACCTAGCACAGGACTCGAGCCTTGGCGTCAATCTCGCAATTGGAGTTCGAACAACGGCTTATCGCCTTCGCCGGGACGATCGGGACCCATCTTGACCGTCTCCTGGCGGTGGCTGGTTCGCGCGCCCCGCGTCTCATCGAGGCCATGCGCTATGCGCTTCTGGCGCCCGGCAAGCGCATGCGGCCCTTCATCGTCGCCGAGAGTGCCCGCCTGTTCGATGTCGATGCCGGGCAGGCGCTGCATGTGGGGGCGGCACTTGAATGCGTGCATTGTTATTCGCTCATCCACGATGACCTGCCGGCGATGGATGATGATGATTTGCGCCGCGGCCGTCCGAGCCTGCACAAGGCCTTTGACGAAGCGACCGCGATATTGGCGGGCGATGCGCTTCTCACTTTCGCTTTCGAGATCTTGGGTAGCGTCGATACGCATCGCGATGCCTCGGTGCGTGGCGAACTGGTGGCCGATCTCGCCAAGGCGGCCGGCAAGGACGGCATGGCCGGCGGCCAGATGCTTGATCTCGCAGCCGAGAGCGAGAATGTCGCCGACATCGACCGTATCATCACGCTGCAGGCGATGAAGACCGGGGCACTCTTCCGCTTCGCCTGCCTCTCGGGGGCGATCATGGGCAAGGCCGCCGAGCGCGAGCGCTCGGCACTTGCTTTCTATGCCGACAGGATCGGCCTCGCCTTCCAGGTGGCCGACGATATCCTTGATGTCGAATCATCGAGCGCTGCGCTCGGCAAGTCGACCGGCAAGGACAAGGCGGCAGGAAAGGCGACCTTCGTCGACCTTCTGGGTCTCACGGGTGCCAAGGCCGAGGCCCGTAAGCTGGTCGGGGAGGCGCAAGACGCGCTCGCTCTGTTCGGCAGCAGGGCCGTGGTCCTTGCCGCCGCCGCCGATTATGTGGTTGGGCGGCGAAAGTGATGGCTTTCCCCGGCCGCACCGGCTCTATTGACAATGCGGGACCTTTTCGGACATTCACTCACGAGTTGAATTATCTTGGGGTTGATTGCAGATGGTCGCGTCGCATGAAAGGCTTACCGCGGAGGAGGATGTCAAGGCGGGATCGAACCGCTCGTTCGGCATCACTTTTGCCGTGGTTTTCGCCCTCATCGCGCTGTTCCCGCTTTTGCATGGCGGGTCCGTTCGTTTCTGGGCCCTGCCGGGCATCGCCATCTTCGGCGGCCTAGCCCTGATATGGCCATCTCTCCTTGGCCCTCTCAACCGCCTTTGGTTTCGCTTCGGCATGCTGCTGCACAAGATCGTCAATCCGCTCGTCCTCGGTTTGATGTTCTATATGATCATAACCCCGGTCGCCGCCGTTACCCGCCTGCTTGGTGGAAAGCTTTTGTCTCTGGGCTATGATAAATCACTGCCGAGCTACTGGCACCGGCGATCCCCGCCCGGCCCCGAGCCGGAAACTATCCGCAATCAATTCTGAGCAAGGTCATCTGCATGTCGTTTCTCATGGAACTCTTCGCTTTCGCCCAGGCCCGCAAGAAAATCTGGCTGCTGCCGCTTCTGGTGCTGCTTGCGGTTTTCGGCGGCCTGCTCATTCTGGCCAAGGGCAGCGCGGTGGCGCCGTTCATCTATACGATCTTCTGAGGGAGAACATCTTTGCATGTTCTCGGCATCTCGGCCTTCTACCATGATAGCGCTGCCGCGATCGTGGAGGATGGCCGCATCATTGCGGCAGCACAGGAAGAGCGATTCACCCGCAAGAAGCATGATCCGGGCTTTCCATTGCAGGCGATCGCCTATTGCCTGGAGGCCGCCGGCCGCTCGCTCGAAGGCATCGACCATATCGTCTTCTACGATAAGCCGTTCCTGAAATTCGAACGCCTGCTCGAAACCTATCTGGCCTTTGCGCCCAAGGGTTTCACCTCCTTTCGCATGGCGATGCCGATCTGGCTCAAGGAGAAGCTGTTTCAGAAGAGTCTGCTTTCCAAAGAGCTTCGCAAGATCGATCCGAAATGGAAGACGCCGGCGAAGCTCCTGTTTGCCGAACATCATTTGAGTCATGCGGCCAGCGCGTTCTACCCTTCGCCCTTCGAGGAAGCCGTCGTGCTGACGATGGACGGTGTGGGCGAATGGGCCACGACCTCGATCGCGGTCGGCCGCGGCCGCGACCTGCGCATCGACCGCGAGATCCATTTTCCGCATTCGCTGGGACTGCTCTATTCCGCCTTCACCTATTTCACCGGATTCAAGGTCAATTCAGGCGAATACAAGCTCATGGGCCTCGCCCCTTATGGTGAGCCGCGCTATGCCAAGCTTATTCGTGACAATCTGATCGATGTGAAAACCGACGGCTCGTTCCGCCTCAATCTCGATTATTTCGATTACTGCACCGGCCTGACCATGACCAACAGCCGGTTCGACGAATTGTTCGGGGGGCCGGCGCGCCGGGCCGACCAACTCCTCACCCAGCGCGAAATGGACATCGCGGCGTCTATCCAGCTCATCCTCGAGGAGGTCGTGCTGGCCCTCACCCGCTCGATCGCTACGGAAACCGGCATTGCCAATCTCTGCCTTGCTGGCGGCGTTGCGCTGAATTGCGTGGCGAACGGCAAAATCCTGCGCGATGGAGCATTCTCCAATATCTGGGTGCAGCCGGCGGCCGGCGATGCCGGAGGGGCTCTGGGCGCAGCTTTGACGGCCTATCATGGCATCTGCGGCGGAGCCCGCCAGGTGGCTTCCTCTGGCGATGCCATGAACGGCGCCTATCTGGGGCCAAGCTATGCGCAAGGCGATATCGAGGACAGGTTGCGCCGCGCCGGCGCCAAATTCGATGTCGTCGATGAGGCGAGCCTGTTGTCGCGCACTGCTGATGCGCTCGCCCAAGGCAAGGCTGTCGGCTGGCATCAGGGGCGGATGGAATTCGGCCCGCGCGCTTTGGGCAACCGCTCGATCCTTGGCGACCCGCGGTCTCCGGCAATGCAATCGGTGCTCAATCTCAAGGTCAAGTTCCGCGAATCCTTCCGGCCTTTCGCGCCCTCGGTGCTGCGCGAAGATGTCGGCGAGTGGTTCGAGCTTGAAACCGACAGTCCCTATATGCTGATGGTCGCCGATGTCGTGGAGTCCCGGCGCAAGGCGATGAGCGCCGAGCAGCAAAAGCTCTTTGGCATCGAGAAGCTCAATATTCCGCGCTCGGACATTCCGGCGGTGACGCATGTCGACTATTCGGCGCGCATCCAGACGGTGAGCGCCGACACCAATCCGCTGTATCACGCGCTCATTTCGGCATTCAAGGAGCGCACCGGCTGCCCGGTACTGGTGAATACCAGCTTCAATGTTCGCGGCGAGCCTTTGGTGTCGACGCCTGAGGATGCGTTCCGCTGTTTCATGGGCACTGACATCGAGGTGCTGGCGGTCGGCAATTGCTATCTGCGCAAGGAGGACCAGGATCCCTCGCTGAAGCGCTCCTATGAAAATCAGTTTGAACTGGATTGAGGGCGCGTGAAGTCTTTCAGAGCAAATCCCGCCAAAGGCCTGCCCCGGACCCGATCCTGGGTTGAAGACTTTGGCGATAAGGATTTGCTCCAAAACATTGATTTGGCGCAAATCCTTTTCGGCGAGGTGATTCCACCTCGCCAGGAAGCGCGGCTAAATCATCGGCAGGCCGCGCGGTTTCACGCCCAAGGGAAACGCCTCTTCAAGACGCGCGACATCGGCTTCACTCAGCTTGATATCCGCTGACTTCGCGTTCTCCTCGACATGCAGCAGGCGCGCCGCCTTCGGAATTGCGAACAGCGAAGGCTTGCGGGTGAGAAAGGCGAGCGCCACCTGATGCAGGTTGGCCCCATGTGCCGCCGCCACATCGGCCAGCACATATCCGCCTTTGCTGTTGCGCGCCGGGAAGCCTGATTGACCGAAGGGACTATAGGCGACCACGGCGACATCATGGCGCTCGCACCAGGGGATGACCGCATGCTCGATGGCCCGCTCCCCCAGATGGTAGAGCACCTGGTTGCAGGCGATCTTGCCCCTGCCCGTGATGGCGAGTGCTTCGGCAAGGTCCTCCTCGTCGAAATTGCTGACTCCCCAGGAGAGGATCTTGCCTTCGCCTTTCAGGTCTTCGAAAGCCGCGATCGTCTCGGCCAGCGGATATTGCCCGCGCCAATGCAAGAGATAGCAGTCGAGCCTGTCGGTCTTGAGGCGCTTAAGCGAGGCTTCGCAGGCGCGCCGCGTTCCGAGCTTCGATGCATTGTTCGGCAGGACCTTCGAGACCAGGAACACATCCTCGCGCCTGCCGGCTATGGCTTCACCGACAATTATCTCGGCCTGGCCAGACCCATACATTTCCGCCGTGTCGATATGGTTGAGGCCAAGATCGAGGCCGCGCCGGAGTGCTGCGATGGCGACCGCGCGCTCGGCCTGCTCTATATACCATGTGCCCTGGCCGATCGCGGCCACATCGCGCTCAGCGGCACCGAAGCGTCTTTTCTGCATGCTGTCCTCTATCTCTTAGCTGATCTGGCGATCAGGACCGGTTCGGAGCGTTCTCTATGTGGAGATAGGCTGAATCACCAACAAGCTCGCCCATCACATCGTCTACGGAGGCGATCAACATGTCGCAGCGTTTGCGCAATTCCGATTCCGGGCGCTCGCCCATGGCGCAGGCGATGGAGAGATTGCGCACGATGGCGAGGCATTGCACGAAATGCTGACGGTCGGAAAAACTGAGGGGACGGTTCATGGGGGCGCTCGCGTTTGGACGATTGAAGGAAGGAGCATTATGAACATATAACGAACAAAGTTCAAATGCTTTATGCCGAACCCCAGCGCTCTTTCACATAAGTCTCGACGATGGATTTGAACTGCTGGGCGATATCGGCGCCGCGCAAGGTCGCGACTTTCTTGCCATCGACATAGACCGGAGCGGTTGGAAGCTCACCGGTTCCCGGCAGCGAGATGCCGACATCGGCGTGTTTCGATTCACCCGGTCCATTGACGATGCAGCCCATGACGGCGAGCTGCAATGTCTCGAAACCCGGATAATCGCGCCGCCAATCGATCGTCCGCTCGCGCACATAGGTCTGGATGTCCTGCGCCAGTTCCTGGAACACGGTCGAGGTGGTGCGCCCGCAGCCGGGGCAGGCAATGACCATGGGCGCGAATGAACGCAGTCCCATGGTCTGCAGGATCTCCTGGGCCACGATGACTTCGCGCGTGCGCTCGCCGCCCGGTTCCGGGGTGAGCGAGATGCGGATCGTGTCGCCGATACCCTCCTGGAGCAGGACCGAGAGTGCAGCGGTTGAGGCAACGATCCCCTTCGAGCCCATGCCGGCTTCGGTGAGGCCGAGATGCAGCGCATAGTCGCAGCGCTGCGCCAGCAGACGATAGACGGCGATCAGATCCTGCACTTCCGAACATTTCGCCGAGATGATGATCTTGTCTGGCCCAAGGCCAAGCTCGCGCGCCCTGACCGCCGAGAGCACGCCTGATTGCACCACCGCCTCATGCATCACCTGGCGAGCATCGATCGGTGCCGCCGATTTGGCGTTCTGATCCATGAGTTCGGTCAGCAGCGATTGATCGAGCGAGCCCCAATTGACGCCGATGCGCACCGGCTTGTCGAAGGCGAGCGCCTGATCGATCATCATGGAGAAATTGCGGTCCTTCTTCTCCTTGAAGCCGACATTGCCGGGATTGATGCGGTATTTCGCCAACGCCTCAGCGCAGTCGGGATACCGGCTGAGCAGCATATGCCCGTTATAGTGAAAGTCGCCGACGATCGGGACGTCGTTGCCCAATTCCGCCACCCGCTCGCGGATATAGGGGACTGCGGCCGCGGCTTCCTCGCGATCGACGGTGATGCGCACGATCTCCGATCCGGCGCGATTGAGGGCGGCGATCTGCTGCGCCGTCGCTTCGATATCGGCTGTGTCGGTATTGGTCATCGACTGGACGACGATCGGCGCTCCCCCGCCGATCTGGACGGAACCGGTTTTGACGCCAATGGAGGATCTGCGCGGCAGAAGCATGGGCGTCTAATTGGTCTTGGGGAGCGCCAAGGTCTAGACAAACAGCGCCGCGGCCATCAGCACGATCGAGGGACCCGACGGTGAATCGAGCTGCGCCGACAGTATGAGTCCCAGCACCACCGCGATCATGCCGATGAGGCTGGCCCACACCGCCATGCCTTCGGGCGAGCGCACCACGCGCCTCGCCGCCGCCGCCGGGATGATCAGCAGTGCAGTGATCAGCAATATCCCGACGATCTTCATGGCGACCGCGATCAGGATGGCGATGAGCAGCACGAAGCCGATTTCCACCTTCTGCGCATTCACGCCTTCGGCGGTTGCCAGTTCCTAATGCACCGTCAAAGCGAGGAGATCGCGCCAGAGAAAGGCGATACCGCTCATGACCACGACACCGCCGAGCCACACCCAGAGGATATCGCCTGTCGATACAGTGAGGATATCGCCGAACAGCAGGCTCATCAGGTCGAAGCGCACCCAGGTAAGGAGGCTCGCCACCACGATGCCGGCCGCCAGTGCCCCATGCGAGAGAATGCCGAGCAGCGTATCGGTGGCGAGTTCGCGCTGTGAGCGCAGCGCCAGCAGCGCAACCGCCACCGCCAAGGTGGTGGCGATGACGCCGAGCGTCAGGTCGATGCCGAACAGAAGGCCGAGGCCGACGCCGAGCAGCGAGGCATGGGCGAGCGTCTCGCCGAAATAGGCCATGCGCCGCCAGACGATGAAGCAGCCTATTGGACCCGCGATCGCCGCCACACCGAGGCCGGCAATGAGGGCGCGGATGAAGAAGGGTTCGGAGAGGATGGTCATGGTCATTCCCGTCCCCCTTGTGGGAACTCCTCGCCCCGCGCAGCGGGGAGAGGAAGGGGCCCATTGCGCAGCAATGGGAAGGTGAGGGGCAAGCTGTTCGAATTCATGTTTTGCCGTAGAGAACGCGCCTGGCGCGGAGAATGATAAGGCCTGTTTTTGTTCTGATCCAAGCCCCTCACCCTTCCCACCGCTTCGCGGCGGGCCCCTACCCTCTCCCCGCTAACGCGGGGCGAGGGGGCAAGGCTGTCGTCACTGCTTGTGATCATGATGGGTGTGATCATGATGCGTATGGTCGTGACTCTCGTGATCATGATCATGGTGATGCGAATAGGCGGCGATGACCCGTGCCGCCTGCGGACCGAAGAGTTTTGCGAATTCCGGATCATGCCGCACCGTCTCGGGGCCGCCTTCGCAGCAGATGTGGCCATTGAGGCAGATGACGCGGTCGCTTTCCGCCATGACCATATGGAGATCATGGCTCACCATCAGGATGCCGCAGCCATGCGTCTTCCTGATCTGCGAGATGAGCTCATAGAGCTTCGTCTCACCGATGAAGTCGACTGCCTGCACCGGTTCATCCAGCACCAGGAGCTCGGGCTTGCGTAACAGGGCGCGGGCGAGCAATGCGCGTTGCAATTCGCCGCCTGAGAGCGATGCGACGGCGGCATTCTTCAGATGTGCGATCCCGGTCTCGGCAAGTGCCGCATCGATGTCCGACGGCGCCGGCCGCAAGGTGAGGGCGAGAAGTCTTTTGACGTCGAGCGGCACATTGGGCGTCAGTGGAAAGCGCTGTGGCACATAGCCGACACGCAGTCCGCTCTTGCGTATGATCCGCCCGCCGCTCAGTTTCTGTAAGCCCAGCAGGACGCGGACCAGCGACGACTTTCCCGCTCCATTGGGTCCGATCAGGGTCACGATCTCGCCCGGCATCACATCGATATCGACATGATCGAGGATGGCGCGATTGCCAAGAGCGAGGGAAATGCCTTGGCCTTGGATCAGCGGTTCGCCATGCACCAGCGCATCCATGAGGTTCACGCGCTCCCCGCGCAAAGGCTGCAGCGCCCGGCAATCTCGACAACCGTGCGCTCGGCCTTGAAGCCTTGCGCGGCTGCCTGCCGTGCCAGGACCGAGAATGTCTCAGGCGCATCAAGCTCGGCGACGATGCCGCAACCCTCGCAAATGAGAAGAGCGGCGGGTTCGCCCTCATGTGCATGCGAACAGGCGATGAAGGCGTTGCGGCTTTCGATCTTGTGGACGAGGCCGTGCGCCAGGAGGAAATCCAGCGCCCGATAGACGGTGATCGGCGCCGGCCTTGGCCCGTTGGCCGCCATGCGTTCGATGATCTCATAGGCGCCCGCCGCCTGATGGCTTTGCGCCACGCAATCGAGCACCTCGCGGCGCTGGACCGTCAGCCTCGAGCCGCGCCGCTCGCAGATGCGCACCGCACGCTTCACCAGATCGGCGGTGCAGTGAGCGTGATTGTGGCGGGGATCGGGAAAAGACATGACTGTTATATTATAACAGTGCCTGGGAAATTCAAACCCCTATGTCGGATAACCAGTGGCGGGCCGCGTCGATGACCTCGTCCGGGGCTTCGAGCGTCGGAAGATGTCCGCAATCGGCGATCTCGACATAGCGGGCATGGGCAATGAGACCTGCCATGCGCAGCGCGTCCTGGGCGGGAGCGAATTGATCATGCACGCCCCACAGCAGCAAGGTCGGGCAGGTGATCCGGCCGAGATCGTTCCAGCGATCGGGTCGGCTTGCCAGGGCGTCGGCCTGGAGGGCGATCTTCTGAGGATCCAGGCGCCGCGCCATCTTGAGGAACATATCCGCCGCTTCCAGGCCCCGCTCTCCCGGCAGATGCGTGATGATCTTGAAGAACTGCTGATAGACTTCCTCGGCCCGACCGTCGCGCAGTTTGGCGCTGCGCTCATAGCCGGATTTTGGATCGGCGACGGCGCCGGGCCCCGCCCCCATGATCCACAGCCCCTTCACGCGCTCGGGCGCAGCGATAGCGGTTTCGCGCGCCACGTGCCCGCCGAAGGATGTGCCCATGATGATGAAGTCGCCATCGACCTCGCTCAGCACCTTGGCGGCGCAGCGGGCGAATGTCGCTTCATAGGGAATGATGATCCGTGGGCTGACGAGATCGGAAAGCCTCTCCGCCACTTCGCCGTACAGGCCTTCGTCGCAGCACAGTGCGGGAATCATCACGAGCGTTTGCATAGGCTTGCCCTAACGCGCAGGCCCGATTCCGGTCAATGGCTCAGTTGAGCCCCGCAAGCCCGCCGCCTGCCGCGCCTTCAATATGTCCGGCACGTGCTGCTCCGACCAAAAGCGGATGGCATCGAGAAGCTCGACGAGTTCGCCCCCGAGGAGGGTCAGCTCATAATCGACGCGCGGCGGAATGACCGGATACATGGTGCGCTGGACGAGCCCGTCGCGCTCGAGGATCTTGAGTGTCTGGGTCAGCATCTTGGGGGTGATCCCCTCGATCCTTCGGGAAAGCTCGCCGAAGCGATGGGCCTTGCCGCGCAGCGAACTCACCACCAGCAAGGTCCATTTATTGGCCAGCACCTCGAGAACGGTATGGGACGGGCAGGAGCGCCGGAAGGCATCATAGCTCTTACATTGGGATTCAATGATATTACTATCCATAAGGTACTTATATATCACAAAGGTGCTTACTAGACAATCAGCTATTACTACCCAAAATATAGCATATTCATATCGCAGGAGATATTGATATGCGTGCTGTGCAGCAAGACATATTTGGTGATGCGGACGTCCTGAAACTGGTGGAACGGCCAGACCCGGTGCCGCTCCCGACCGAGATCCTCGTTCGCGTGAAGGCGGCCGCGATCAACCCGGTCGAGGCCTATATTCGCTCCGGTGCTTTCCCGGTGCTGGGCCAGCCACCTTTTATATTGGGATGGGATGTTTCCGGTGTCGTCGAGGGCCTCGAGCCCGGCGTTAATCGCTTCAAGATCGGCGATGAGGTCTATGGCATGCCGCTCTTCCCGCGTGCCGCCAATGGCTATGCCGAGAAGGTGACGGGGCCCTCGCGCCATTTCGCGGCGAAGCCTAGATCACTCGACCACATTCATGCGGCCGCTTTGCCGCTTGTCGGCCTCACTGCCTGGCAGAGCCTGGTCGATGTTGCGCAAGTGGAAGCCGGGCAGCGCGTGCTGATCCATGCGGGTGCTGGAGGCGTCGGCCATGTCGCCGTGCAGATCGCCAAGGCCAGGGGCGCTTATGTGATCACCACCGCGAGTGCGGCCAAGCTCGATTTCGTGCGCTCTCTTGGCGCCGATGAGGTGATCGACTATCGCAATGTCGATTTCGCCGAGAAGGTGAAGGGCATCGATGTCGTCTTCGAAACGGTTGGCGGCGAAACGGCCGAACGATCGCTGCGCACGTTGAAGCCAGGCGGCCTCTTCGTGACCATTGTCGACCGCCGTAACGCGGCGCTGGCCGAGAAGACGCGCCAGGCCGGCTTGAGATTCGCTGGCGTTGCGGTGGAGCCCGACCATCATGGACTTGAGGAACTGACCCGGCTTGTCGATGAAGGCAAGCTCAAAGTCCATGTCGCGAAGACTTTCCCGCTTGAACAGGTAGCCGATGCGCACCGCTTCCTGGCGACGAAGCCGAAGGGAAAGGTCGTGCTGATTCCGTAATTTCCTTTCTCCCGCTACGCGCAGGGCTGTCCGGGGATAGTTTACGGTACGATGTGAAATGCCTGTAGAAGCAACGATACGTGTTGAATCTCGTCAACGAGACACAGGACTTCCAAATTTTCCCCTTCTCCCGCGCTCAGCGCAGCGTGGGAGAAGGTGCCCGAAGGGCTGATGAGGGCTCCTTGTTCAAGCTCAATCAATAAATCAGATTCATCTTGCTACAAAAAATCTTCCTCGCCGGAGTGGAGGGAGACAGGAAGAACCCTCACCCGGCCTTCGGCCCCCCTCTCCCATTGCTTCGCAACGGGAGAGGGGGAAATGTTTG
>VAZZ01000387.1:0-2049 GCA_005884715.1 Alphaproteobacteria bacterium
TGCGAGGCCATGCTTCAGGATCTGCGCGATGCGATCGGCGGGCGCATCCGTGCCGTGCTGCCCGCCGATCGCAGCGGCGTCGGCGAGGCGATGATTACCGGCGCAAGGGGCACCATTCCGCGCGACGTGAATAACAGCCTGCAGGTCTCTGGATTGTACCATATCCTGTCGATCTCCGGTCTCCATATGTCGCTTGTCGCCGGCGGCTTCTTCTGGCTGGTGCGGGCGCTGTTGGCCTTGTCCCCGAGCCTCGCCATGTCCTATCCGATCAAGAAATGGGCGGCGCTTGCCGGGCTCGCGATGGGTTTCGCCTATATGATGCTCGCCGGCCCGTCGGTCGCGCCGCAGCGCTCCTACATCATGCTGTCGGTCATGTTCATCGCCATCCTCGTCGATCGCCCGGCTTTGTCGATGCGCAATCTCGCCATTGCCGCCTTGATCATCCTCGTCGTCATGCCCGAAGCAGCCCTCACCGCCAGTCTGCAAATGTCCTTTCTTGCTGTCATGGGGTTGCTGGCCTTTCATGATGCGTGGAGCAAATGGCTGATGCGTGGCGAGCGCGCCGATTTGGGCTTGATCGCCCGCGCAGCGCGTGCCGTGTCGGATGCCGTGCTTGCCGCGGCCTTCACGACACTGGCTGCGGGAGGCATGTCATCGATTGCGGCTGCCTATCATTTCGGCCGCCTTGCGCCCTACAGCCTGATTGCCAATCTCCTGGCTCTTCCCGTCATGTCCATCATCGTGATGCCGATGGCCTTGCTCGCGGTCATGGTCATGCCCCTGGGACTCGAAGTGTTGCCTTTGCGGATGATGGATGAAGGCCTCGTTCTGGTGCAGGCCATATCGGATTGGGTATCGGGCCTGCCGAGCGCTCAGGGCCTCATACCGGCTTTACCGCTTTCCGCCGCGCTGCTTTTGAGCTTCGCTGCGATCATCCTGTGTCTGACAAAAGGCATGCTGCGGCTCTTGGCGCTTCCGATCGCCGCCACGGCTCTGGTGATCGCGGTCTTCGTTCAGAGGCCCGATATCTATATCGATGCGGCGGCCAAGAATGTCGCGATCCGCACCGATCGCAACGAACTGGTGCCGGCCCATCCGCGCCGCGGCCGCTTCGCCGCCGGCCTGTGGCTCAGGGCGGAGGGAGATGGCGCGACGCCGGCCGACGCGTCGCACCGTTCGGGCTGGGCTTGCGAGGGGGCAGTCTGCCGCGCTTCGGTCAAAGGCCGGCGCGTCATCTATCTGACCGACGAACAGCCCGCCATGACGATCCCCTGCGCCGAGGCCGATATCCTCATTGCGGCATTTCCGCTGCGCGGGCGGTGCCGCTCGGTGCCGGTGCGCATCGACCGCTTCACTGTTTGGCGTGCTGGCGCGCATGCCCTCTATCTGGACGAACACGGGATTCGCCTCGATGCGTCACGCGAGGAGCAGGGCGCGCGACCTTGGGTCATCGTCCCCGAACCGCGTCGCAGGGACACATCGCGCTGAAAGGCGCAAAGGTGCTTGGCTGTCGCCATGACCCAGAAACAGCCGCAGACCAAAGAAAGTTCGCTGCCGGATTTGCGCCGGCAAATAGACATGCTGGATGCTCAGCTCATATCGCTCCTCTCGATGCGTCAGCGCTGCGTCGAACGCGTGATCGAGATCAAGCGCGTCCAGAAATTGCCTGCGCGCATACCGGATCGGATTGATGAAGTCCTCGAACGAGTGCGCAAGCTGGCAGAGGCCGAGAAGCTCGAGCCCGATCTCGCCGTGGCGGTGTGGCGTGAGATGATCGAGCAGTTCATTGCCTATGAGGAACGCGCTCTCTCCCGCTAACAAATGTGGCTAGTTCAAATCCCGCCAAATTTGAATCTGCTCCTGATTTGGCGCGAATCCTTTTCGGCGAGGTGATTTCACCTCGCCGGGGAGCGCGCTAATTGCAGATATTCTTGAAAATGGTCCAGTCAGCATCGGAAAGTACGGGCCATGCGACGATGCCCTCAGGCAGCGGCTTGATAGCCGCGATCCGCGCGTCAGTTTCCGGATGCGTCGACATCATGTCGCTAA
>VAZZ01000387.1:2063-14497 GCA_005884715.1 Alphaproteobacteria bacterium
AATCGCCTCCGGCCCCCGGGCGCCAAATGCCTGAAAAGCCATGGAATCAAGCCGTCCTTGATGGATCGGGGGTATTCTAGCGTCGAAAGCCCCCAATCCACAGAGCAACCCTGAGTGTAGGTAACAGATGTTGCAGAAATGTCACAAGGCGAGCTTTTGTTGAGGAAGGGCAATGCCTGCCACAATCAACCTTCCATCCGCCCAAATTTGCCAATAACGCTAGGACTTAGGAGCTCCTGGATCAGAAAACAGCTCCAAAATGGGACAAGGCCGGATAAACCGGCCACAGGGCTATGGACAGACGATGGACGCTAAAACCATAACAAAAACAAGACTTCCCAGCCGTCATGTGACCGAAGGGCCGGAACGGGCTCCCCATCGCGCTTTTCTTTACGCCATGGGCCTGTCACAGGCCCAGATCAATCAGCCTTTGGTGGGCGTCGCGTCCTGCTGGAATGAGGCGGCCCCCTGCAATATCACGCTGATGCGCCAGGCTCAGGCGGTAAAACGCGGGGTTGCGGCCGCCAAGGGGACGCCGCGGGAGTTCTGCACCATCACCGTGACCGACGGCATCGCCATGGGCCACCAGGGCATGAAAGCCTCGCTCATTTCGCGTGAATGCATCGCCGACTCCGTCGAATTGACCATGCGGGGGCACTCCTATGACGCCCTTGTCGGGGTGGCGGGGTGTGACAAATCCCTGCCCGGCATGATGATGGCCATGGTACGGCTGAATGTGACCTCGATCTTCATCTATGGCGGATCGATCCTGCCCGGCACGTTCAAGGGCCGCGCCGTGACCATCCAGGACGTTTTTGAAGCCGTCGGCATGCATTCGGTCGGCCGGATGAGCGATGACGATCTGGAAAGGCTGGAACAGGTCGCCTGTCCATCGGCGGGCTCCTGCGGAGCCCAGTTCACCGCCAACACGATGGCGACCATCGCCGAGGCGATCGGGCTCGCCTTGCCATACTCCTGTGGCGCGCCCGCACCCTATGAGATCCGCGACACCTTCTGCTTCGCTTCGGGCGAGAAGGTCATGGAGCTCATCGCCCGCAATATCCGCCCGCGCGATATCGTGACCCTGAAGGCGCTCGAAAACGGCGCGACCGTCGTCGCGGCCTCGGGCGGCTCCACCAACGCCGCCCTGCATTTGCCTGCCATTGCCCATGAATGCGGCATCAAGTTCGATCTCTTCGATGTGGCTGAGATTTTCAAGCGTACGCCTTATATCGCCGACCTCAAGCCGGGCGGCAGATATGTTGCCAAGGACCTGTTCGAGGCGGGCGGCATACCGCTTTTGATGAAGACGCTGCTCGATCATGGCTTCCTGCATGGCGATTGCCTGACCGTTACGGGGCGCACGATCGCTGAGAACATGGCCAAGGTGAAGTGGAATCCGGATCAGGACGTGGTCCGCCCCGCCGATAACCCGATCACCCGGACGGGCGGCGTCGTCGGCCTCAAGGGCAATCTGGCGCCCGAGGGCGCCATCGTCAAAGTGGCCGGCATGAAGAACCTGAAATTCTCCGGTCCCGCCCGCTGCTTCAACACGGAAGAAGCCTGCTTCGAGGCGGTGAAGGAGCGCCAATACAGGGAAGGCGAGGTGCTCGTCATCCGCTATGAGGGCCCGCGCGGCGGTCCCGGCATGCGCGAGATGCTGGCGACCACAGCCGCCCTTTACGGCCAGGGCATGGGCGACAAGGTGGCGCTCATCACCGACGGGCGCTTCTCCGGCGCCACCCGCGGTTTTTGCATCGGCCATGTTGGCCCCGAAGCCCAGCTCGGCGGCCCGATTGGCCTCCTGAAGGACGGCGACATCATCACCATCGATGCCGAGGCCGGACGGCTGGATACGAATGTCACAGTTGAGGAACTTTCTCGCCGTAAAAAGGACTGGAAGCCGCGCGAGCATGGCTATGGAACTGGCGCGCTGTGGAAATATGCGCAGCAGGTTGGTCCTGCCGTAGCCGGCGCAGTGACCCATCCTGGAGGATCACACGAAAGTGTCTGCTACGCCGATATATGATCGGCGCGCGAATATGTTGGCGCGTGGAGTAATTGCGACGGTTGCGGTCATTGCCGCCTGGTTCGCGCTCCAGGTTGATTCTGCTCGCGCCGAAGATGGCGGCGGCTGGGCATCCGATTGGACCGACGATCTCAAGAAGGCCAAGCGCGCCTATAAGGAGGGCGACTTCGCCAAGGCGCGCAAATATTTCGAGCGCGCTTCCGATGACAACAATATCGTCGCCGACTGGTATCTGGGCCACATGTATCGCTTGGGTCGCGGCGTCGAGCGCGATGACGCCAAGGCGTTCTCCTATTACGGCCGCGTCGCCGATGCGTTCGATTCCGAAGAGAGCGACCAGAACCGTCTCAGGATCATGGTCGATGCCCTGGTGCGGGTCGCCGATTACTACCGCACCGGCAGCAAGGCGGCGGGCGTCACCCAGAATTTCGACCGGGCCAGCCGCATCTATCGCCTGGCGGCCACTTATGGCCACCCGGCCTCGCAATATGCCTTGGGGCTTATGGCGATGCGCGGGCAGGGCATGCGCCAGCAGCCGGAACAGGGCCTGCGCTGGCTGCTCACGGCGGCGAAGAAACGTTATGCGCCGGCGGAAGCTGCCCTTGGCGATCTTTATTGGAGCGGTGAGATCGTGCGCCGTGACCGCACCCGCGCCATCATGTGGTATCTTCTCGCCCGCTCAACCACAAAGCCGGGGGAGCAGCCTGCGATCTATGACCAGCTCGACAAGATGCTGGCCGAGACCAGCGAGGCCGAAAGGCTCGAGGCGGAAGCGCGCGCCACGGTTTGGGCGGATCAGTATCCGGCCGACGACGAAGCCAATCAGACGCCGGAATAGCCGAACGCCGGGATGACGGATTAAGCGAGGTCTAGGCCGCGAACTCCGCCACCACCGGCACGTGATCCGACGGTTTTTCCCAGGCGCGCACATGCTTGTCGATGCGCGTCGACTTCAGCCGGTCGGCGGCTTGCGGCGACAAAAGCAGATGATCGATGCGAATGCCGTTGTCCCTGCGGCGCGCGATATCCTGATAATCCCAGAAGGTGTAGATACCGGGTTCCGGGTTCAGCGTCCTGACGGCCTCGGTTAGCCCAAGATTGATCAGTTCACGGAATTTCGCCCGCGTCGGCGGCAGGAACAGAGCGTCATTAACCCACACTTGCGGATTCTTGGCATCGACGGGCTGTGGAATGACGTTGTAGTCGCCGGCTAGCACCAGGGGCTCCTCGAATTTGAGGAGAGCGTTGGCATGGGCGATGAGCCGTTCCATCCATGCAAGCTTGTAGGCATATTTCTCGCTCGCCACCGGATTGCCGTTGGGCAGATAGATGGAGGCAATGCGGATGCCGAAAATCACAGCTTCGATATAGCGCGCCTGCTGGTCGCCATCATCGCCCGGCAGGCGGGTCTTGACTTCATCGAAGGGATGTTTCGAGAGGATCGCCACGCCATGATAGGTCTTCTGGCCGTGCACGGCGACATTGTAGCCGAGTGAGTTCCTGGAAGCAGGCCACATCCGGCGAAGCCTCCTTAAGCCACGCCACGATGGTTTCGAGGCGGGCCTTGGCGCTGTTGATGTTCCAGGTTGCGATCAGCATGTCATCTACTGCAGGAAGGAGCGGCGCGGGTTCAGCCAGCCTTATACTGGTCGAAACCTCCATGCACCAGACGCCGATGCGACCGTGATCGGCCGATCTTGCGTTTCTGCACGATCAGATGGAGAAGCTGGTGCCGCAGCCGCAGGACATGGTCGCCTGCGGGTTGTTGACCTTGAAACTCTGGCCGATAAGGTCGTCGACGAAATCGATCTCGGAGCCGCTTATATAGACGAGCGAGACGGAATCGATCAGAACGGTGGCCCCGTCCTTCTCGATCACCAGATCGCCATCCGCGTGTTGGGAGTCGAGCTTGAAATCATACTGGAAGCCGGAACAGCCGCCACCTTCGACTGCAACCCGCAAGCCCGTTGCGCCCGGCTGGGCGGCCACGATGTCCTTGATGCGGCTGGCCGCGCGGGACGTTATGGAAACGGTATCCGTCATGGTCACATATGTCGTGCGCCGGACGGCTCTTGTCAACCGGGGGATCTGAATGGTGCGGGCTCCCTATGCCTCAGATCCAGCCCGGAGCAGGGGCCGCCTGAACCCGGAGCCGGAAGCGCCGCCCCGTACTCCCTTCGAGCGCGACCGCGACCGCATCATCCATTCCTCGGCCTTTCGCCGTCTCAAGCACAAGACCCAGGTCTTCGTCTATCACGAGGGCGATCATTACCGCACCCGCCTTACCCATTCGATCGAGGTCGCCCAGATCGCCCGCTCCATCGCCCGCGCACTCAGGCTGGACGAGGATCTGACCGAGGCCCTGGCCTTGGGCCACGATCTCGGACACACGCCCTTCGGCCATGCGGGCGAGCGCGAGCTCGACCGGCTGATGAAGGATCACGGCGGCTTCGACCATAACGCCCAGAGCCTGCGCATCGTGACCCGGCTGGAGCGCCGCTATGCCGCCTTCGACGGGCTCAACCTGACCTGGGAAACCCTCGAGGGCCTGGTGAAGCACAATGGCCCGCTCATCGACGGGGAGGGACATGCGCTGGGCCATTACCGCGAATCGGGCCTGCCCGCCGCCATCATCGATTATGCCGAGGCGCATGACCTTATGCTGGCCTCCTTCGCCTCCGCCGAAGCCCAGGCGGCGGCGATCGCTGATGACATCGCCTATAACGCGCATGACATCGATGATGGGCTCAGGGCCGGCCTGTTCGATGTTATCGATCTTGGCGATGACCCCCTTGTCGGCACGGCCCTGGCCCAGGTCCTCAAGGCCTATCCGAGGCTCGAGCGCCCGCGCATCATCCATGAGACGGTGCGCCGGCTGATTTCGGCGATGGTCGGCGACGTGCTGGCCGAAAGTGGCAGGCAGCTTCGCGCCTTCAAGCCCGCATCGGTCGAGGAAATCCGCCAATTGCGCACGCCGATGGTGACCTTCAGCGCCGAGATGAGGGAGAAGAACCGCGTCTTGCAGGCTTTTCTCTCGCATCGCATGTATCGCCACGAGCGTGTGCTTGCCATCATGGAGCGTGCTCAGCGCGTCATCCGCGATCTTTTCGACGCCTATATGAACAAGCCGGAGCTGATGCCGCCCGATTGGCGCGAGGATTCGTTTACCGACGACAGAAGCGGATTTGCGCGCCAAGTCTGTGACTTCATCGCCGGCATGACCGATCGCTATGCGCTCGATCAGCACAAGCAGCTGTTCGACCTCGACCCGCTGTTCAGGTGACCCAAAGTTCGATACAGTCCTCGCGAGAGGCGCGCGGAGACAACACATGGCCGACATCGTCCTCATCAATCCGAAATTCGAGATCTCCTTCTGGGGGCTTGAGCACGCGCTGCCATTGCTCGGCAAGCGCGCCAACATGCCGGTGGCGGCCTTGCCGCTCATTGCTGCACTGACGCCCGAGCCGCATCGCATCTCGCTCATCGATGAGAATGTCGAGGAAATCGATTTCGAGCGCTGCGCCAAAGCCGATATAGTCGCCATCACCGGTATGATCGTGCAGCGCCACCGTATGCGCGAAATCCTGAGCGAATTGAAGCGGCGCAACGCCTATACCGTGGTGGGCGGCCCCTGGGTATCGGTCAAGGAGGATTATTTCGGCGAACTGGCCGATGTGATCTTTGTCGGCGAGGCGGAGGAGACCTGGCCCGAATTCCTCAAGGATTGGGACGCCGGAACAGTCAAGAGACGCTACGAGCAGGCGGAGAAGACCGACCTGACCAAGATCCCGGCACCCCGCCTCGATCTTCTCAAGATGAACCGCTATGCCTTTGGCTCCGTCCAGTTCTCGCGCGGCTGTCCCTTCACTTGCGAATTCTGCGACATCATCGTCATTTTCGGCAGAAGACCTCGGCTCAAGACCTCCGAGCAGGTCCTGGTCGAGCTCGAGGCTCTGCGCGCCCAGAAACTGTCGCTCGTCTTCATCGTCGATGACAATCTCATCGGCAACAAGAAGGCGATCAAGGAAGTGCTCTTGAGCGTCATCGACTGGCAGCGCCGCAACGGCTATCCATTGATGTTCGTGACCGAAGCCTCGATCGATCTCGCCGATGACGAAGAGCTGATGCAGCTGATGGTCGATGCCAATATCGGCGCCGTCTTCGTCGGCATCGAGACGCCGAACGAGGAGTCGCTCAAGGAAGCGAAGAAGCTGCAGAATCTGCGCAAGGGCGGCAGCCTCACCGAAAAGGTCCGGCGCATCCAGGATCGCGGCATGGAAGTCTGGGCCGGCATGATCCTGGGCTTCGACAATGACGATGAAAAGATCTTCTCGGCCCAGGAACGCTTCCTGCGCGAGGCCCGCATTTCGACCGCCATGGTCGGCATGCTGTCGGCTATTCCGAGAACGCCGCTCTATGACCGCCTGAAGCTGGCCGGCCGGCTCGATGAGAATGACGACCCGGCGCATGGCACCAATGTGCTTCCGGTCAATATGAGCCGTGAGGCGCTGAGCGAGGGCTATGTCAGGCTGATGGCCGGTCTCTATGAACCCAAGGCCTATTTTGATCGCGTCGATGATCTCTATCGCGATGGCGGCATCGTCATCGATCGCGCCTGGAAAGATTATGCGCGCCAGCATCCTGTCGCGCATGTCGCCCACCAGGCGCGCCTATGGGCCGAAACGATCGGACTTCTTCTGAGGGTTCTCGCCAAGGTCCCCGACGGTTCGCTGCGCCAAGTTTACCGGCAGCGTTTCTGGTCGTTCCTGAAAGCAAGGCCCGAGCCGTCAGTCCTACGCATCTATGCCCTCAAATGCGCCATCCACTGGCACATGCACAAATTTATCCGCAGGCTGATGATGGCGGAGAAACCGCTGGTAAATACCTATTGAAGGAGCTTTTCCCTGCTGGTCAGGGAGAAGCGCAATGGATAAGGCTTTCCTTCATCTATAATGACGAAACGTCATGACGGCGCCTCACCGTTTGACGCATCCGACGCCATCCGGTAGGGCAGAGCCGATAGAAAACCCAAGCCATTCCCAGAGTTACATGAACCTCTTCGGCCATTTCCAACAGATCGTCCGCGCTGAAATCGCGGGGCTGTCGCATTCCGGCAAGCTTCCCTTGGGGCTCGACCTCACACGCATTGTCGTCGAGCCTTCGCGCGAGGCGGCCCATGGCGATCTCGCCACCAACGCCGCCATGGTGCTTGCCAAGTCAGCCGCCATGCCGCCCCGGGCCATTGCGCAACTGCTGGTCGAACGGCTCGCCGGCAATCGTGATATTCAGTCTACGGAAATTGCCGGTCCGGGATTTATCAACATCAGGTTGAAGGTGGCCTTTTGGCCGAAGCTACTGAGTTCGGCTTTGGCACTCGGGCAAAGATACGGAAGTTCAACCCTCGGCGCCGGCGAGAAGGTCAATGTCGAATATGTCTCGGCCAACCCGACGGGACCGCTCCATGTCGGTCACTGCCGCGGTGCCGTCTTCGGCGACGCTTTGGCCGAGCTTCTCGCCGTCGCGGGCTTCTCGGTGACGCGCGAATACTACGTCAATGATGCGGGTGCCCAGGTCGACGTGCTCGCCCGTTCGGCCTATCTGCGCTATCGCGAGGCGCTGGGCGAGGACATCGGTGAAATTCCGTCCGGGCTTTACCCAGGTGACTATCTCAAGCCGGTCGGCCAGGCGCTCGCCTATGATCACGACAAGGCACTTCTCGACATGCCCGAAGCAGCCTGGCTTCCGATCGTGCGCGACCGGGCGCTGGCGATGATGATGGATCTCATTCGTGAAGATCTCGCGGCGCTGAATATCCGGCAGGAAGTTTTCATCTCCGAGAAATCGCTGCATGAGACCGGTGAAGTCGAACGAACCGTCGAGGATCTACGCTCGCGCGGACTGATCTATGAAGGTCGGCTGCCACCGCCCAAGGGCGAACCGCCCGAGGATTGGGAGGATCGCGAACAAACGCTGTTCCGCGCCACACAATTCGGCGACGATATCGACCGGCCACTGATCAAGTCGGATGGGTCCTATACTTATTTCGCATCCGATATCGCCTATTCGCGCCACAAGATAATGCGCGACTTCAAGGAACTGGTCTATGTGCTTGGCGCCGATCATTCCGGATATGTGAAGCGCCTCGAGGCCATAGGTGCCGCCAACGCGGGCAACCGCGATGTGAAGGTCATCGTGCGGCTGTGCCAGCTGGTCAAGCTCTATAGGGGCGGCGAGCCGGTCAGGATGTCGAAACGGGCAGGGGAGTTCGTGACATTGCGTGACGTGGTCGACGAGGTCGGCGCCGATGTTGTGCGTTTCATGATGCTCTACCGCAAGAACGAGGCGCCGCTCGATTTCGACTTCAAGAAGGTCACCGAACAGTCGAAGGAGAACCCGGTTTTCTATGTCCAGTATGCCCATGCGCGGATCTCATCGGTGTTCCGCAATGCGGGCGCTGCGGCCGAAGCTGTGGAAAACGCCGATTTTTCACGCCTTGGCGATGATGCGGAACTCCAGGTTATCCGCCGGATCGGCGAGTATCCGCGCGTCATCGAGGCCGCCGCGGTAGCTCACGAGCCTCACAGGATAGCCTTTTATCTCTATGATCTCGCTAGCGATTTTCACGCCCTTTGGAACAAGGGCAAAGAGTCGCCGCAATTAAGATTTATTTTGGGTTCGGACATGCAAACTAGCCTTGCACGGCTCGCTTTATTGCGCGTGATTCGCTATGTTCTGGCCAACGGACTAGGAATCCTCGGAGTGAAGCCCGTAGAGGAAATGTAGGCGCGGGAACAAGTTTATGGATCAAGATACTTCGAACAGTCCTGGCAAGGCCCGTTGGCGCCAAAGGTTGGGCATGGGAAATTCCGGCAAGGAAATGCCGAAGATTTCCGATGAGTTCAAGCCCGCGTCCGCACCGCCAAGACCTGCCCCGCCAAGGGAGAACAAGCTTCCGCAAGCAACCATACATGGGCACCAGCCTGTGACCCGTCCGGCGCCAATGGCGCCACGCACGCCGCAGGCAAGTGGTGCGCGTCCAATCGCTCCGGTGCCACAAGGCGCTGCGGGATTGGGTGACCGGCTCAGGGCCGAGCGCCAGGCTGCCGAGCGGCTGGCCGAGCAGCGTGTTGCACAGGCGCGCGGCAAGAGCGCCGAGCGTCCGGCTCCGCCACCGTTGACCCCGTCGCCGCAGAGCCAGAGGCCGCAGAGTCAAAAGCCGGCCGCACCCGAAAGGCCGAAATTCACGTTCTCGCCGGAAGAATTGGCCAAGGACAAGCGCGAGACGACGCCGCCACCGGAGCGTGAATTTCCGTCATTTTCCAGCAAGTCCTCGACCGGCGCCACGCCGCCCCCGTCCCTGACGCCGCCCCGTCCGGCGCTTGGCGGCAATACCGGAGCCCAGCAGCCACAGCGCCAGCAGCCGCCAAAGCCGCTAGCGGGCAGCCCGCCACCACCTCCAGCGGGGCCAACCTTTCAGCCGCGCTACAATGGCCCTCCGCAGCAGGCGCCGAGCGGCAATTATCGCTCCCTAGATCCCCCGCCAGGGGCCCTCGCACCGAGGCCCCGGCCTTATGCCGACACTGCGGCGTTTCGCGAGGAACCAGTGCAGCGCCGTGACGATCCGCTCGCCCGCAAGCCAGTCAATCGTGAGTATGATTCCTATCGCCGCGGAGCGGGTTTGGCGCCCTCGCAGCAGGCCTATGGCGAGGAGAGTAACGGGCCGTCCTTCACCGATTATCGCCGTCGCCCGCCAGTGCCGGCGCGCGCCCGTCAGCCGGCCTACGATGAAGACATCAACGAGGTCTTCGAGGATGAAGAACCGCCGCGGCCGCAGCGCCGCCGCGCTTCGGCTCAGGACTATAATCGCGCCTATCGTGATTACGAGGAAGGTTATGAAGGCGAAACACCTCGTCGGCGTGGCCCTTGGCCGTGGCTTGCGGCACTCGCCGTCATCGCCCTCCTGGCCGGCGGGATCATCTATTATTACCTGACCTATTATAAGCAAACGGGCCAGGCGAGCACCAATGTGCCGGTGATCGAGGCCCCTGAAACGGGACCCAAGACCGCGCCTGAGAATAACAACGCCGGCTCGACGCTTGGAACGCAAGGCTCGGCGCAACCATCCTCCGACCAGCGCAAGCAGATTTATGACCGCATACTGGGCGATGACCAAGTGAACGGCAATCAGGTCGTGCCGACTCAGGAGCAGCCGCAGATCGTCCAACCGACAGGAAACAATGAGGGACAGGATGGCGCGCCTATCCCCAATCCATCGAGTGGTGCGCAGGATAACAGCAGCGAACCATTGCCGCTGCCTTTGCCCCCGCCCGGATCAAACGAGCCGCAAGGGTCTCTACCGACCGACTCAAATCAGCAGACTGCTGCCTTGGGAGCCGTAAACAAAAGCACGGCTCCCGAGCCAGTCCCCGAACCGACATCGACGAATACTGCGGATAATAGCGCTCCCGTTCCAGGCCAGCTTGCCAAGACGACCGAACAGATCGCGTCTTCGCCGTCGCCTGCTGCCGAACAGGCCGTGAGTAATCCTAAACCGCTTGCCGAAACAGTGAAGCCCGCAAAGCCGAAGCTGAAAGCCGAAAAGAAGCCGATCCAGAAGGTAGCGGCAGTTGAGGATGACCAGCAGACCGGCGGCGTCGAACCACTCGTTCTCGTTCCCCCGGCTCAGTCCGGCAATGATCAAACCGTCAATAATCAAACCGGCAATAATCAAACCGTCAATAATCAGACTCAGGTCGCCGAACCCGACGCCGTTCCACAGAGTGTCCAAAATGCAGCGACCGAGCAGAAATCAAAATCATTTTTCAGTTTCGGATCGAGCGGCAAGCACAAGCTGACTGGCAAGGCGGCTGAAAACGCGGACGCCCGCGGAACCGGAACCAGCGGCAACTGGACGAATTCGCCTGATCCCAGCAAAGTCAGCGCCGACAGCAGCGGCAGCGCTCCGCAGCAGCAGATCGCCTCTATTTCGCCGCAGCCCGAAGCCCAGCCAGTCCCCGCACCTCAGCCCGAGCAACCGCTCCAGCAGGCCAAGCCAACCGGTGGCGGCTTTGTCGCGCAGCTCGCCTCCTTCCGCTCGGAAGCGGAAGCGATGGCGGAATTTGATCGTCTTCGTGCCAAACATGGCGATGTGTTGAATGGCCTGAGCCCGCGCGTCGTGAAGGCGACGGTCGCCGGTGCGTCCCGTTATCGCCTAGGTGTTGGTCCGCTGGCCTCGCGTTCCGCGGCCTCAAAAGTCTGCAATTCGCTGATCGCCGCGGGCGAGCGTGATTGCCTCGTGCGCAGCAACTGAATTCTATCATGATTGAACCGAAATCCTTGGACGCGCCGATATCGGCCGCGCCGGGTTTGTTCTTTCTGGCGCCAGAATCGCTCGAAAAGCTTTGAATCTGGGGATAATCTGTCCGGGGTGCGGCGAATCACTTCCGCATTCTGCGACAAGCGGATTGAAGCGACTGCATTAGCGATGAACAACGAAGACAACAGCGCAGAAACCAAATGGCCGGATGGCGAAGGACCGGTCCGCCACGAGGCGTCGCCGGCCGACGATGAGACCTTCATCGTCGATGTGTCGGGGTTCGAAGGCCCCATGGATCTGCTGCTCGAGCTTGCGCGCCATCACAAGATCGATCTCTCGCAGATTTCGATTCTGGCGCTGGTCGAGCAGTATCTCGCTTTCATCGATCAGGCGCGTCAGCGCCGCCTCGAGATCGCCGCCGATTATCTCGTGATGGCGGCATGGCTCGCTTATCTCAAATCGCGCTTGCTCCTGCCGCGGGTACCGGGCGATGAGGAGGCGCCAGCAGAGGATCTTGCCGCCCAGCTCTCCTTCCGTCTGCAGAAGCTGCAGGCCATGCGCGAGGCGGCCGCCCGGCTGATGTCGCGTGACCGTTTGGGCCGTGACGTCTTCGACCGCGGCGAGCCAGAGAAGCTCGTCTTCGATACCAAGATCGAATATGCCGACAACCTGATCGACCTGCTCAAGGCCTATACCGAACGGCGCCAGAAGCGGGCGCGCCATAACACCTATACGGTTAAGCGCATCAAGGCCTGGACCATCAAGGATGCGCGCCAGCTCCTCGAGCGCCTCGTCGGACGGATGGACGATTGGGGCAGTCTCGATACCTGGCTTGCCGAATATATCGGCACGCCCGAAGGCCGCACCACGGTGATCGCCTCGAGCTTCACCGCGAGCCTCGAACTCGCGCGCGAAGGCGTGATCGAAATACGGCAGGAACGGGCCTTTGAGCCAATTTACATGCGCCGGCGTGTCAGCGCCGCGTGAGAAGGAAGCAGTCATGACTAGGCCACAGGCAATTGCCACAGACATCGGGACCGACGAATCGGTGACGGAAGAGACCATGTCCGAAGCGAGCGACAATGTGAC